>NZ_JAWOAI010000132.1:0-20847 GCF_033194735.1 Streptomyces sp. W16 | reverse complement strand
GTTGGCGCGCCCTGACCGCCGCGTGCGCGGGCTGCGTCCGCGGTCGTACGTCCGTCGCGCTCGCCGCGTTCGCCCGGCTGGCCGGGGACGGACTGCGGGTGGCGGCTGCGAGCGGCGGAGCGGCGGTGACCGTCGACCCCGGACTGCCCGAGGGGCTCGGCGTGCCCGAACTCGTCGCGGAGGCAGCCCTGTTGCAGGCGCGGCTCGACTGGTTCCAGAGCAGGCTGGCGCGCCTGGAAGGGGGCACGGCACAGCAGTAGCCCGGGCCTTGACCTCAATGTCGGTCGAGGTTGAAGGCTGGTCGGTGCACCCACCCGTACCGATCAGCGGAGGCCAGTATGACCCGTCGTACCGACTCGCACCCCGACCTCGCCGACCCCCGAGTCGGCGCCCCCTTCTTCAGCACCTGGCGCGTCGGCACACCGCTGCGCCAGCGGCGGACGGGCGAGGCTGTCGCCGTCGCCTGGGAGCGCCGGCCGTGGCCCGCCGACGACCTCCTCGGCTATCACCTCTACACCGGGCACGACACCTCCACCCTCCTGCACTACTCGCAGTGGGCGAGCGAGCAGGCCTACGAGGCCTTCGTCAGGACCCGCCGCCAGGAGCGCGTCGACGAGATCGACACCGCGGTGCCGGGCATCGAGCGGCTCGGCCTGGGCCGCTACCGGCACTACCGCAGCGGCGGCCCGGCGGACCGGGGAGGGCGCGTCCCCGGGTGCGTCGTGATCGTCGACGTCGAGTTCGAGGGACCCGACCCCGACCGCCAACGGGCTTGGGTGGACGCGGTGTTCGAGGCGCTGGAGAACGAGCCTGCGCCGCACCCCGGCGGTATCGCCGCCCACTTCCACCTCTCCACCGACGGCACCCGCGTCCTCAACTACGCCGAGTGGGACAGCGCCCAGGCCCACCTGGAAGCCCTCGCGGCACCCGGCGACGGCATCGGCTCCGCCACCGCCCTCTGGGAACGCGTCCAGACCTGGCCCGGCCTCAAGAGCAGCACGGTCAGCCGCTACGACCACGCCCTCGGCCTGGTCCCCGACTGACCGCGGGACTCCGGCCGTAGTCCTATGAGCGACGGCGCGGCCGGAGGCCGGCTTCGGCGACGAGCCGCTCGTACTCGGCCTCGGCAGCCGCGTCCAGGAAGCTCACCCGCTGCCACCGGGCCAGGTCGTAGCCGTCGCTCTCGCGCCAGACCTCGACGACTGCGCAGAGTTGGTTCCAGTACTCCTTGATCCTGGTGAGTCGCTGCCTCTCCTCGGCGATCCGCTCGCTCTCGGTCGGCGTGGGGGCCGGGGCGGGCGGTCGGCCCGAGGGGTTGTGGACACGTCCTGTCAGGGGGCCACGTATCTCTGCATCGATGGTCAGGGCGAACATGCACACCGCCTCGGCGAGCGCCGAGGCCGCGCGGTGCTCGTCCGCGCCGCCGTCGTGAGCACGCTCCAGCGATTCCAGCCGCGGTGTCAGAAAGTCCACGACCGCCCAGACGTCGTCCATCGTGACGTCCACGGCGTGGAGCGGCTTGTGCTCCGGACCGGTACTCATCAGTGGGGTGCCCCTTGTCGATGTGGCGTCGTGGCGTCGCTCCCGCGCGGAGTGGGACGCGTCAATACTGACGGCTCCCACCGACAACCTCATTCCCCTGGACAAAAAAAGTTTTCGGTGGGACGGTGGACGCATGCTGGACGTCACCGTGATCGAGGACCCCGAGGCCGCAGCCGTCTCGCTGGACCCCATAAGGGCCAGGCTGCTCGCCGAGCTGGGGGCGGGGCCCGCGTCCGCCGCCATGCTGGCCGGCAAGGTCGGACTGCCCCGGCAGAAGGTGAACTACCACCTCAAGGCGCTGGAGCGGCACGGCCTGGTCGAGCTGGCGGGGGAGCGGCGGAAGGGCAATGTCACCGAGCGGCTGATGCGCGCGACCGCCGCGTCGTACGTCATCTCGCCGCTCGCGCTCGCCGCCGTGCAGCCGGACCCGGACCGCTTCCGCGACCAGCTCTCCGCGCGCTGGCTGCTGGCGCTCGGCGCCCGGCTGGTGCGGGACGTCGGTTCGCTGATCACTGGTGCGGAGAAGGCCCACAAGCGGCTGGCGACGTACGCGCTCGACGGCGAGGTGCGTTTCGCCTCCGCCGCCGACCGGGCCGCGTTCATCCAGGAACTGACCGCCGGAGTGAGCGCCCTCATCCGCAAGTACGACGCGGGAGAGGCGGAGGAGGGCCGCGACCACCGGATCGTCGTCGCCGTCCACCCCACGGTCAAGAAGCCACCCACCCCAGAACTGGACCAATAGAACCAGTGGAACCAGTAGTACTCAGGAGCTAGTCATGCCCAAGGAATTCGAGATCGTCTACGAGTTCGACGTCGACGCCACGCCGGAGCAGGTGTGGGACGCCATCACCTCCGGTACCGGCGGCTGGCTGTGGCCGATGGAGTTCGACGGCGAGAAGCGCGTCGGCCCCTTCGGTTCCACCCTCACGAACTTCGACCCGCCGCACCGGCTCACCGCCCTCAGCGAGGACGTCGGCTTCCCGACCCAGAGCCTCAACCAGATCGACGAGACCATCGAGCCCCGCGACGGCGGCCGGCGTGCCTGGGTGCGGTATGTGCACAGCGGGATCTTCACCGACGACTGGGACAACCAGTACGACGGCGCGAGCAAGCACAACGCGTTCTACATGCACACGCTGCGGGAGTACGTCACCCACTTCGCGGGCCGCCCGGTCGCGTTCGCGACACTCAACGGCCCCGACACCTCAACCGCCGCCGACGCCTTCGGAGTTGTCGGCCGGGCGCTCGGCCTCGCGGACGACACCGCCGAAGGAGCACGGGTCCAGGCCCGCGGCCCCGAGGGCCAACTCCTGGACGCCGTACTGGACTTCCGCGACCCGTACTTCATCGGACTGCGCACCGACAGCGCGCTGATCCGCTTCTTCGGGCGCAACCACTGGGGTGCCCCGGTCGGCATCAGCGTCCACGACTTCGCACCGGACGCCGACGCCAAGACGAACGAACTCGCCTGGCAGAACTGGCTGGACGGGGCCTTCGCCTGACCTGGTGCAAGTCGGCGAGACCCCGTCCACCCCCCGTGAGCCCCCGGGCTCCCCGTAGGTGCTACGGCTGGAAGCGCAGCACCTGCGGGTCGTGGTCGCTGATCTGGTCGTTGAACTCCGAGTTGATGTGGACGCTGTCGTACTCGAAGCAGTCCTTGCGGATCGACGGGCTGATCAGGATCTGGTCCAGGACCTGCTCGTTGCCCTGGTAGTCGTACGTGTAACGCTCGTTCTTCGGCAGGGACTTGATCGCCGAGTACAGCTCGCCGTCGCCTTCGAGGATCTTCGCGGTGTCGGAGAACTCGAAGTCGTTCATGTCGCCGAGTGTGATCACGTCCGCGTTCTTCTGCGCGGCGAGGATCTCGTTGACGAAGGCGTTGACCGCCGTCGCCTGCGCGTGCCGCTGGGTCTCCGAGCTGCGGGTGACCGGCTGGTACTGCGCGGTCAGCGGCTGGTCACCGCCCTTGGAGATCAGGTGGTTGGCGATCACGAAGACCGTCTTGCCCTTGAACACGAACTCGCCCGCGAGCGGCTTGCGGCTCGCGCTCCAGGCCGCGTTGGCCGGGTCGATCCGGCCCGGGGAGACGGTCAACTGGGCCTTGCCGTGCACTTTGGTGACACCGACGGCGGTAGTGGAGTCGCCGCCCGCGCGGTCGGTGAAGGAGACCCGCTCCGGGTTGAACAGGAACACCTGGCGGATGTTGCCGCCGGGCTCGCCGCCGTCCTTGTCGTTGACCGGGTCGATCGAGCGCCAGTCGTACTTCGGGCCGCCCGCCGCGACGATCGCGTCGATCAGCTTGTTCACCGTGACGCTCGCGTCGACCGTGCCGTCGTCCGTCGCACCGTTGTTGTCCTGGATCTCCTCCAGGGACACGATGTCGGGGGACTGCAGGTTGTTCACGATCGCGGCGGCGTGCGCGGCGAAGGTGCCGTCCGACGGGTCGAGGTTCTCGACGTTGTACGTCGCGACCGCGAGCTGGTTCCGCGACTGCTTCTCCGTCGTCTCGCGCTTCAGGCCGGCGCTCTTCACGGCGCCGATCTCGTTCGCGACAAGCGTGTAGCCGCCGTACTGGTTGAAGTCCAGCGGGCCGGCCGTGGTGCCGGTGAGCTTGTCGCCGACGTTGACGACCGGGAAGTCCGCCGTCGCGCCCAGGGACTGGATCTGCAGGCGCCCGCCGTTCTGCGAGTCGTAGGAGCCGTAGACCGTGCCGCCGCGCTTGGTGGCGTTCTCGTGCGGCTTCACCGTGACCCACAGCTCGGAGTACGGGTCGGTCGCGGTGACCACGCGCGCGTCCGAGACCTGGACGTTCATGCCCTCAAGGGACTCGTAGTAGTCCAGGGCGTACTTCTTCGGCTCCAGGGTCAGCGCGTTGATCGAACCGCTCGCGGCGGTGTCACCGGCCGGCGCGTACTTGCTCGGCACGGACCTGTCGCCGATCACCGTGGCGGCCGGTACGGCGTTGCCGCTGGAGACGACGGTGACCGTCGGCTTGGTGATCTCGGTCAGCGACTGGTTGCCCGTGGAGGCGCCGCCCGGGACGTACTCGGAGACCGTGCCGGAGACGGTGACCGCGTCGCCGACGGCGACCTTCGGCGTGGAGCTGGTGAAGACGAAGACGCCCTCACTGGTGGCCGGGTTGTCGTCCGGGGTCGCGTCCTGGAACCAGAAACCCTTGGACGAGCCGTACGTGCGGACGCCCGTGACGATGCCCGGTACGTCCGCGACCTTCTGGCCGGCGTACGGCGACACCCGGGTCGTGCCCTGGATGTCGTGGATGCGGACGCCGTCGGCGTGCGCGGGCGAGGTGAGAACGATCGCGGACGCCATGGAACAGGCGGCGGCGACGGTGAGCGCGGCGAGACGCGCGGAGGACTTGCTCGGCAACGGGATCCCTCCGGGGACATGCATGAGTGCCGGGACGAGGGTGATGGAACGTGAACAGGTGATACGGCGGTGGGAGCCGCGAACCGGTGGGGCGGTGGCGACGCGCGTAGAACTTACCTGGAATAGGTGTCCATGACATTTCTACGCGCGTCAATCTCATTGCGGCGCCGCTCAGTTGTCAAGGTTTCAGCCATGTACTCCTCGTGGCCGGGACATGAACCGGGCGGCATGGGTCGAAATCCGTCTAGGCTGAGCGGCTGAGTCGTGTGTCGTGTACGGCCGTCGTACGGCCTTCGAGGCGCCCTAGGAGAACCCACCGATGTCAGACAGCTCCCCCCTGCCGCCGGTGCGGCTGCACTCCGAAGCGGAGCTGGCGCGTGACGCGCTGTCCACACCCCTGCTCGCCCGCGCGGCCCGGCTCGCCCGCTGGGCCGGGCCCGACACCCGCATCGAGGCCGGTGGCGGCCTTGTCGACGAGCAACTGCCCGCCGCCGCCGAGCTGCTCGGGCTGACCGGAGACGACGCGGCGGCCGACGCGAGCGAGGCCTGGCGGGTCGCGGTCGACACCGGACTCGTCGAGATCGTCGACGAGGACGAGGGCACCGTGGCGCCCGGCGAGGAGCTGGCGCTGCTCACCTCCGGCTCGCCGCACGACGTCCTCGCGGTGTGGCTCGGCGCCCTCGACACCCTCCTCGCGGACGCGAGCGTGCCCGATCTGGACGGTCTTGTCGACGCCGTGGACGAGGGCGGCGAGGTCGATTTCTCGTCACTCGACTGGGACCCCGAGGCGGAGGCCGAGTTCCTCGACGGAGTCCTCGGCAACCTCTATCTGCTGACCGTCAACGAGGAGGGCCCCGGCGACGGCCCCGTCCCGCTGCCCGCGCTGGCCGCCTCGATGATCGTGCCCAGCGACATGGGGGAGCCCACCAACGACGTACTGGAACAGGTCTCCGACGCGATGATGCGCCTCGACGACCAGTTCCGGCTGCTCGCACCGGTCGGGATCGTCGAGTACCAGCCCGTGGACGAGGCCCTGATGGCCGACTTCGACGAACCGTCCGACGAACCCTCGGCATCCGTCGACGAGACCGACGTCACCCGCTACGGCATGGTGCGGCTCACCCCGCTCGGCCTCTACGGCCTGCGGGCCCGCCTCCAGGAGGCCGGCTTCGTGGCGCCCGCCGTCGGAGACCTCGCCGACAAGGGCGCGGACGCACTCCTCGACGGTACGTCGACCTTCCCGCAGGGAGCCGCGCGGGCCGAGACCGAACAGTGGCTGGCCGGCCGTGAACCCCTCACCGCCGCACGGGAGTTGCTGGCGGCGGCCCGTGGCGCCGACCCCGGCGCACCACTGCGCCGGCTGCTCTGTCAGCAGGCGCTCTCCCTCGTCGGCCGGGAGGCCGAGCCCGCACTGCGCGAGGTGCTCGACGACCCCGAACTGGGCGGCCTCGCCCGGGTCTGGCTCAGCGAACACGGCGCGAGCGACGTCCCCGCGCCCTCCGAGGAACTGGTCTTCTGGCTCACCGTCGACACCGTGGCCGCCCAACTGGCCGCCGAGGGCAACTCCGAGGAACTGCAGGCCCTAGTCGAGGGGCTGGCCCAGCAGCACAACGGGTTCTTCGCGGCGGCCTGGCGGGTGGACCACCCGGCGACCGCGGACGTCCTGGAGGCGATGGGCCGGCTGCACCCGGACAAGCGGATCGCGAAGGAAGCACGGAAGGCGGCCTTCAAGGCGCGTTCCCAGCAAGGGAATTGACGCAGGAAGCCGGGGTGTGGGGCCGCCGGCCTCCCCACACCCCGACCGTTCACCGCCTCAGCAGTGGTAGCTCGTCGTGTGCTTGAACGACGAGGTGTCCCCGTTGAAGCCGTACGTACCCCGGTAGGCCGGCGGGTTCTGGAACTCGCCGACGAGGGTCATCGCGTTGGCATAGGAGCCCTGGCCGGTGCGCTTCGCGTCGAGGCGGATCGTCTCGCCCATGAAGCCGCCCGTGATGTCCCAGGGGGCGCCGCTGATGCCGGAGGTGATCTGGCCGCCGGTCACGACGTGCGGGTAGGTGTTGGGGTTGTACCGCACCTCGATGGCGAACGTCATCGACCCGTTGTGCAGTTCCAGCTTGGCGGACGCGGAGACCGCCTCGGCGGTCATGTCCTGCTGGGAGGCGAACGCCTCGTCGCGCGTCTTGACTTCCGCGCCCTGGGGATTGTGGAAGCGGTGCTCGGAGCCGGTGTGGCTCTTCTGCCGCTTGGCCTGCGTGGTCATGCTGATTCCCTCTTCCGGTACGGGTGTTGAGCGACCGTTACGGGTGCTGAGTGACCGTCAGGCCAGCTGCTCGGCGATCTCCACCCGCAG
Source organism: Streptomyces sp. W16 (assembly GCF_033194735.1). Lineage (NCBI taxonomy): Bacteria > Bacillati > Actinomycetota > Actinomycetes > Kitasatosporales > Streptomycetaceae > Streptomyces > Streptomyces sp. W16. The sequence goes on along the minus strand of NZ_JAWOAI010000132.1, from coordinate 13,568 downwards.
CAGTGCGCGGACGTTCTCGATGTGGTTGGCCACGGTGACGACCGAGGAGCCCGCGAAGAGCAGTCCGGTCGCGACGTTGTCGAGGGAGGTCACCAGCGAACCGGAGTCGCCGCCCGCCGAGATGCTCGTCGTCAGCACCTGGTCCTTGAACCGGGCCGTGCCCGCCGTGCCGTAACCGACATCGATCGTGACGTCGGTCGCGATGATCCGGCCGAAGCTGATGTTCGTCGTACGGCCGGTCTTCTTCACCAGGTCGCCGACCGAGACATTGGCCTTGCGCCGCCAGGCGCGCGGCGCACCGCTGAAGTACTGCTCACGGGTGGCGTCCTGGAACTCCACGGCGCCGAGCGCGCAGTCCACCACGTTGTTGTGGCGCTCCACCGGGATCTGCGGTGCGAACTGGATCGGGATGAACCGGTCCAGGGTCGCGAGGCGGTCCGCCGGGTCGGTGCCGCCGTCGTACGCGCCGGGCTGCAGGATCGGGCTGCCCAGCTGGGCACGGTTGCAGTCGGCCAGCACGTGGTTGTTGGAGAGGACGTAGAACTTCGCGGGGGTGCCGAGGCCGGGACCCGGCGGGTCCACCGAGGCGCCCGGCAGGAAGTCGTACACCACGCTGCCCAACGTGCCCGCGGTCACCTGCACGTTGCCGACCGAGACGCCCGAAGGGGCGGGGCGCATACGGCGCTTGAGGAGCTGCGGCTCGAACTGGCCGAGCCCGCCGAGCTCTTCCAGCAACGGCTGGGCGAGGCCCGCGAGTTGCTCGGCCGCGCTGCCGTCGCCCCGGTAGGAGGTACCGCGGTCCTCGGGCCGGCCCGAGGTCCTGCGTTGCTGCTGCTGACGCTGCGCGGCGACATGGCCGACCGCGACGACGTCGGTGGGGGTGCCGTCGTCCATCGTCCGCGGGATGACATCCCGCTCGGGGAGCTGGGACTCCGGAACCTTCTGGGTCACGAACACCAGCACGGCTGCTTCGCCGGTGGCCTGTCCGTCGATCCACTTCACGCCGTGGCCGAAGCCGACGACGTTGGCCAGCGGCGACTGCGGCCGCAGGAAGTCTGAATTGGCTTGCTGGCGGGAGCTGTCACTCAGCTGGCCACCAGTCGGTCCTCGCATCATCTCGGGCTGGCTCACGCCAGACCACCTCATCGGATTACGGCTCTTGGTCCCTTATGGGCTGCGACGATCGCGCCTACTCGAAAGGGCCGTTCAAGGGGGCACTTCCCGCTCACACGGGCCGGACTCGTGAACCGGCCTTCCGCGGTGTGCTCTTCAGGTCTATGGCCGGGGGCAGGCAGAGTCAAGGCAATCTGAAATGAATCACGAATTTCGCCCTGATCCATACTTTCTGTCCGATCCGCTCCCTTTGACCTTGCTTTCGAAGTAGTGCCCGGTCGATTCGTCCGAGGCGGCGGACTTTTGGGTCCCGTGGGGGAGCGCATACGGATTCATGGAAGAGAGACTGGTGATGTCGCTCGGTGTTCAACTCCCGTTCAGACATGGGCGGAAGCGTGGCGCCGACCGAGGTCCGCCACCCTCCACGGCACACCCACCGTCACAGGAGACACCATGTCGCTCACCCGCAGAGACTTCGCAGCGAAATCCGCGATCACCGGTGCCGGGGTCGCACTGGCGGGCAGCGTCGGCGCCCTCGCCACCGCGCCGAACGCCCTCGCGGCCACCGACACCGACACCGAGGAGTCGGTGGCCGAATACGGACACGGGCACGTCGGCGTCGGCTACGGACCGCTGATCGCCGACCCGGACGGCCTCCTCGCCCTCCCCGCCGGCTTCAAGTACCGCGTCATCACCTACAGCGGCAAGACCAAGCTGGAGTCGGGCGAGTTCACCCCCTCCAACCACGACGGCACGTCCACCTTCGACGGCCCGCGCGGCGCCACCCTCCTCGTCAACAACCACGAGCTGGCCGGCCCCCGCGCCAACTGGCCCCACCCGGTCCCGCTCACCGAGGGCCTCGTCTACGACCCCGCCGCGGCCGGCGGCTGCACGGTCGTCGAGGTCCGCCGCGACCACGTCGCCGAGTGGGTCGGCATCGCCGGCACCGCCACCAACTGCGCGGGCGGCAACACCCCTTGGGACACCTGGCTCACCTGCGAGGAGACCGAGGACAAGACCGGCACCAACGGCTTCACCAAGGACCACGGCTACGTCTTCGAGGTCGACCCGGTAGACCGCCGCGCCAACCGAAACCCCAAGCCCATCAAGGCACTTGGCCGCTACGCCCACGAGGCCGTGGTCGTCGACCCCAAACGCGGCCACCTCTACCTGACCGAGGACGCGGCCAACCCCAACGGCCTCCTCTACCGCTGGACCCCGCCCGAGCACTTCCACCACGGCCGCGGCAAGCTCCGCACCCTCGCCGACGACGCGGGCGTCCTTGAGGCCTTCAAGTGCTTCGACTCCGGCGGCAAGTTCATCGACGACCTCTCCCGCGCGACGAAGATCGGCACGGTCTACGGCGTCGACTGGGTGACCGTCCCCGACCGCGACGCGAAGTCGGTGTCGGTCCGCAAGCAGTTCGCCACCGGCGAGGTCACCCGCGCCCGCAAGCTGGAGGGCATGTGGTGGGGCGACGGCGGCACCTACATCGTCTCCTCCTTCGCCCGCACGGAGAGCCCCGTCCAGCACGACGGCGCCGTCTGGTTCTACGACCCCAAGCGCCGCACCCTCACCCTCAAGGTCCTCCTCGGCGTCAACCCCGACCCGTCCGTGGACGGCGCGTTCGACGGCCCCGACAACATCACGGTCTCTCCCTACGGCGGCCTCGTCATCGCCGAGGACGGCGAGGGCGTCCAGCACCTGTTCGGCGCGACCGACAGCGGACGGACGTACCCGATCGCCCGCAACGAACTCAACATCGGCACCGAAGAGAAGCCGGAGTACAGCGAGTTCACCGGCGTGACCTTCTCGCCGGACGGCAAGACGCTGTTCGCGAACATCCAGACTCCGGGGATCATGCTGGCGATCACGGGGCCTTGGAAGCGGCAGCGGCGATAGCGTTCATCACTCGAATGGGTGACCTTGTCCTATTCCGTGGTCGATAGCTGGTGCTGGACATACCGTTCCCGCATGTCCAACTTGTGCGAACAGTGCGGTACTCCGGTGAAGGCGAAACGTCGGCGCTACTGCAGCAACCGTTGCAGCCTCCAAGGGACTGCGCTGCAGCGCTCGGAGGCAAAGCGGAGGCCCAAGCCGTCGTGCCCTCGGTGCGGCAAACCCGTTCTGACTCGCGGCGCGGTCCACTGCAGCCGAGCCTGTGCCAACGTGACGCGTCGGCAAGAAGCGGAGGCACGGCGCGCAGAACCCGCGCCGTGCCTCCGTTGCGGATCGACGGAGCGGCGCCCCCGCTGCGACGGGCCGTACTGCTCGTGGGCCTGCTTCAATGAGGACCGTTACGAGCGGACCGGCACTTTCGCGCGATGGTTCGCCGCATGGCAAGCGGGCGAGACCAGCGGGACGAGGGAAGACGGCAGTCCGGACTGGCGGGTTCGTCAAGCCCTGGTCCTGCTCCGGGGACAGCGCTGCGAGGAGTGTGGCTGGGCCGAGGTCAACCCTGTCTCCGGGCGCGTTCCCCTGCACGTCGATCATGTCGACGGAGACCGGACCAAGAACCGTCCGGAAGACGTCCGCCTGCTGTGCCCGAACTGTCATGCGCTGACGCCCAACTATCAGCACCTGAACAATCCCCGCGTCCAGCCGGTGCGCCGGAAGCAGAGTCGTCGGTACCAGGAGGTCTGGCTCGGCCAAGGTCCAGCCGAGGCGTCCCTCAGCCCGTCAAGCGCGGTGTCGCCGACGCCGTACGACGTCTCTACGGCGGCAAGTCGCTGCTGAAGTACGACACCGCGTCCAAGGGCTACCGCTTCGGCGACATCCTCAACCTGGTGCACGCGGCGCCGGACCCGGACAAGGCGTGGCAGGGCGAGCTGTTCCAGTACGCGCTGGACCGCCGGCACCACCCGGACACCGCCGTACCGCCCGCGTCGAACCAAGTCCTCACTGCGCACCGCGAGTTGATGGCGCTGCCGGTCGCGCAGCGACGCGCGGTCGTCACGGCGGCGGACGGCGCGGAGCGGCTCGCGGCGGCCGGGATGACGTGGGAGGCACTGGCAGGCTGGCTCCAGGGGCCGATGGACAAGGCGGCCTGGGAGGCGGTCATCCCGTCCATGGGTTCGATGGCGCTCGTCCGGAACCTCCGGAACTTCGACGAGGCCGGGGTCTCCGACGAGGTCGCGGCCCAGGTCGCGGCCAAGATCAGTGACCCGGCGGAGGTCGCGCGCTCGCGGCAGTTCCCCTTCCGGTACCTCGCCGCGTACCAGCACGCGCCCTCGCTGCGCTGGTCGTACCCGCTGGAGCAGGCGCTCGGCCACTCGCTGGCCAACGTGCCCGCACTGCCGGGTCGCACGCTGGTGCTCGTGGACCGCTCGGGCTCGATGTTCTACTCCCGGCTGTCCGACCGTTCGGAGCTCAACCGGGCCGACGCGGCGGCGATCTTCGGCACGGCGCTCGCGCTGCGGGCGGCGGACGCGGACCTCGTCGAGTTCGGTACGACGAGCAAGCGCCTGGACTTCGGCGCGGGCGAGTCGGTGCTCAAGGTCCTGGGCCGCTTCGGTGACCTGGGCGGCACCGACACCACCTCGGCGGTCCGCTCGCACTACCGGGGCCAGGACCGGGTGCTGATCATCACCGACGAGCAGGCCACGTACAGCCACTACGGCGACCCGACCGAGCAGGTACCGGCCCATGTGCCGGTCTACACCTGGAACCTCGCCGGGTACCGGTCAGGCCACGGCCCGTCCGGCAAGGGCAACCGGCACACCTTCGGCGGCCTCTCGGACGCGGCCTTCCGGATGGTGCCGCTGCTGGAGTCCGCCCGGGACGCGGACTGGCCCTGGGCTGCCTGAAGCCCGACGCGTGGCCCGCACCCACACATGGGTGCGGGCCACACCCTTGTCCGAGAGGCAATTGACATCTAACATTTCAGTTCATGAACGCCCTACGGCCCGTCCCGCGCACCCTCCTCCGCGACCGCGCCTACGCATCAATCCGGGACGCCATCGTGGCCGGTGAGATCGAGCCCGGTGCGGTGGTGCGGGACGCCGATCTCGCCGAGCGGCTCGGGCTGTCGCGCGCGCCGGTACGCGAGGCGTTCTCGCGGCTGGTGGAGGAGGGGCTGCTGGAGAGCAAGCCGCAGAGCTACACCCGGGTGACGCCGGTCGTGGCCGCCGAGGTGCGGGACGCCGCCGCCGTGGTCGGGGCCATGCACGAGTTGGTGACGCGGGTCGCCGTACCCCTCTTGCGGGACACGGACGTTGACGTGATGCGCGCGGCCAACGACCGGTTCGCCGCCGCGGTGGCCGCCGGTGACGTGGACGCGGCCCTGCGCGCCGACGACGAACTCCACGACGTACCGGTGCGGGTGAGCGGCAATCGCGCCGCCGCCGCCACCATCGCCCGTTACACCCCGCTCATCCGCCGACTGGAGCGACGACGCTTCGGCGAGGGCGGCTCATGCCGCTCGGCCGGACTGCACGAGCGGCTGATCGAGGCCTGCGCCGCAGGTGACACGGACGGTGCGGTCCGCGTCACGGCCGACATCTGGCACACCCTCGCGGACCTGGCCGACGCCGACTGACCCTGGAGGTCTCATGTCCCTTTCCTCGTACGACCGTTACCCCCTCCTCTTCGGCCCCTCGCCCGTCCACCCGCTGGAGCGCCTCACCGCCCACCTTGGCGGCGCCGCCCTGTGGGCCAAGCGCGAGGACTGCAACTCCGGTGTCGCGTACGGCGGCAACAAGACCCGCAAGCTGGAGTACCTCGTCGCCGACGCCCTCGCGAAGGGCTGCGACACCCTCGTCTCGATCGGCGGCGTGCAGTCCAACCACACCCGCCAGGTCGCCGCCTGTGCCGCCCGCGCCGGGCTCAAGTGCGTGCTGATCCAGGAGAGTTGGGTGGAGTGGCCCGACTCCGTCTACGACAAGGTCGGCAACATCCTGATCAGTCGCCTCGCCGGAGCGGACGTACGCCTGGTGAAGGCAGGGTTCGGTATCGGCTTCAAGGAGAGCTGGGAGCAGGCGCTGAGGGAGGTCGAGGAGAGCGGTGGTAAGCCGTACGCCATCCCGGCCGGTGCCTCCGACCACCCGCTCGGCGGCCTCGGCTTCGCCAACTGGGCCCACGAGGTCGCCGAGCAGGAGCGGGAGTTGGGCGTCTTCTTCGACACCGTGGTGGTGTGCTCGGTGACCGGCTCCACCCAGGCCGGCATGGTCGCCGGGTTCAAGGCGATCGAGGAGGCGGGCGGGCGCGAGCGCCGCGTACTCGGCATCGACGCGTCGGCGAAGCCCGCCGAGACCCGCGAACAGGTGGCCCGCATCGCGCAGGGCACCGGCCAACTCATCGGTGTCAAGCGGGAGTTGACTGTCGACGACGTCGAACTCGACGACCGCTACCACGCCGGTATCTACGGCATCCCGGACGAGACCACCCTGGAGGCGATGCGCCTCGCCGCCCGCACCGAGGGGATGGTCACCGACCCCGTGTACGAGGGCAAGTCGATGGCCGGGATGATCGACCTGGTCGCACGCGGCGAGATCGCCGCCGACTCCACCGTGCTCTACGCCCACCTCGGCGGACAGCCGGCGCTGAACGCGTACAGCGCGCTGTTCTGACAGGTCCAACTCCCTCCGGGCATACGGCGGACGGGACTTTGCCAGGGGGTCAGCCGTGCGGACGCGGGCCGCCTCCGTCCGCTGTCACCCGGGCCGCGATCCGGGCGAAATTGGCGGCGGACCGGGGTGCGTCCTCGCGGTGGACGACAGCCACCTCGCAGTCGGCCATGCCCTCGATGGGCACGTAGCGGACGCCCTGTCGGCCGTAGAGGCGGGCGACGGATTCGGGGACCACGGAGAGGCCGCGGCCGATGGCCACGGACTGCAACTCGGCCTCGAAGGTGGCCGCTTCGTGGGTGATGTTCGCCGGGGTGCTGCGGTAGGAGGCGAGGATCCAGTAGTCCCGCCAGGCGTTGTCGCCGGGTGCCGCGACGATCGGCTCGGTCAGGACCTGTGCGACGGTCACCCGGGGCAGTGCCGCGAAGGGGTGCAGCGCGGACACGCAGGCCACGCACCGCTCGCTGAGCAGGGTGGTGGACACCGCGTCCGGCACCCCGTCCAGTGGCGGCCGGACCAGGGCGACGTCGGTTTCCCCGCTGTCCAGGCCGCCGTTGGGGGAAGCGAAGTCGTACTCGGTGAGTTCGAGGGCCACATCGGGGTACTGGTCGGCGAACGCCCGCAGGATCGCAGGCACATGGTCGACGGCGGCTCCGATCAGATAGCCGACGCGCAGCCGGCCGAGTTCACCGCTCGCCATCCGTGCGGACTGCTCCATCGCCGTGTCGAAGCGGTCGAGGACGGCCTGCGCTTCGACGAGGAAGCGTTCACCGTCCGGGGTGAGGGCGGTGGAACGCGTGGTCCGGGCGAACAGGCGGATGCCGAGCGCCGCCTCCAACTGGCGGATGGTGTGGCTCAGCGAAGGTTGCGCGATGTGCAACTGCTCGGCGGCCCGGGTGAAGTTCGCCGTCCGGGCGACGGCGACGAACGCGCGCAGGTGCCGAAGCTCCACATTCATAGACGCCATCTATGAAGTCTACGGAATTCGGTCTTTCACAGGAGCCCGACCCCGCTCCTAGCCTGCGGAGACACAGCTCACACCCGAGACGGAGTCGCCGTGACAGACACCCTCATCCATCAGGCACAGGCTCACGCCCGGGGCCGCGAGGTCCTGCTGCACGAGCCGGCGGGCGGCGATCCGGACAAGCTCACGCTCGTCAAGGCGCGTGGCTCGCTGGTGTGGGACGAGGAGGGCAGGGAGTACATCGACTGCACAGCGCAGGCCTGGTCGAACAACCTCGGCGCCAACGACCCGCGCGTCATCGAGGCGGCGATCGAGCAGACCCGGCAGATCACCCATGCCCGGCCGACGTTCCACACCCCCGCCCTGCTGGAACTCGCCGAACTACTCGTGTCGATAGCCCCCGCCGGTCTGGACCGTGTCGGCTTCACGCTGCACGGCTCGATGGCGGTGGAGATGGCGCTCAAGCTCGCCCTGCGCAACCGCCCGGACGCCCGGCACGTGGCCGTCCTGCACGACGCCTACCACGGCCGCTCGATCACCACCATGGCCGCGAGCTGGCCCCACCCGGGCAACGCCTTCGGGATACTCCAGCCGCAGTTCCTCCGGCTCCCGCGGCCCGACCAGTACCGGCCGCGCCCCGGCCTGACCGCGGACCAGGACACCGAGCTGACACTCCAGATCGTCCGCGACATCCTCACCAAGGGCACCGAAGGCCCCGTCGCCGCACTGATCTACGAGCCCATCCAGGGCAACGGCGGCCACAACGCCTTCTCCGCGCGCTGGCACCGCGGCATCCGCGAGATCTGCGACGAGCTCGGCATCATGCTGATCATCGACGAGGTACAGACCGGCCTCGGCCGCACGGGCAGCATGTGGGCCAGCGACCACTACGGCATCGAGCCCGACGTCCTCGTCTTCGGCAAGGGCGTCGGCGGCGGCTTCCCACTCGCCGGAGTACTGGCGAAGAACCGCTTCGCCGCCTTCCTCCCCGGCGACGACCAGCTCACCTTCGGCCAGTTCCCGGTCTCCGTCGCCGCCGGCCTCGCCGCCGTCCGGGCGATCATCGACGACGGCCTGTGCGACCGCGCCGCCGCGCACGGCGAGTACGCCACCGGACGGCTGCGCGAGATGCAGACCCGCCACCCGCTCATCGGCGACGTACGCTCACCGGGACTGATGGTGTCGATCGAGCTGGTCCGCGACCGGGTCACCAAGGAGCCGGCCACCACCGAGGCGCACGCCGTGTTCGAGCTGGCACAGCAGCGCGGCGTCATCTTCGGCGAGAGCCGCTACGCCGGACTCGGCAACCTGATCAAGGTCAAACCGCCGCTCGACATCAGCCGGGACCACCTGGCGACCGCCCTCGACGTCCTGGACGAGGTGCTGACCGAGGTCGAGAAGACCGCCGGGACCAGGACGGGAGAGCTGTCATGACCGCTGCCGAAGACCTGCCGGCGAGAACCACCGACGCCGACGACCTCGCGGCGCTGGGCTACGGCCAGCAGCTGAACCGGTCGATGAGTTCCTTCACCGCGTTCGCTCTCGCCTTCTCGATGGTCTCGATCAACACCGGCATCGTCACCCTGTTCATGGACCCGTTCTCGCGGGTCGGCGGCGCCGCGGTGCTGCTGTGGCTGCTGGTCCTGCCCATGGTGCTCACCCTGGTCGCGGTCTACGCCCACCTGTCCGGGCGGATGCCGATCACCGGCTACGCCTACCAGTGGTCCAGCCGCCTGGTGGGGCCGCACTTCGGCTGGTTCACCGGCTGGATCGCGCTGGTCTCCTTCCTCGCGGGCACCGCCGGGACCGCCGCCGCGGTCGGCACGGTCTTCGCCCCGGAGATCTGGCGGCACCCGACCACCCACCAGATCCAGGCGTTGTCGATCGGCTGCACGCTCGTCGCCGCCGCGCTCAACATCATCGGGGTCAAGGTCGCGACCCGGATCAACAACGTCGGTGCGTCGATCGAGTTGATCGGCACGTTCGTCCTGGTGCTGGTCCTGGCCGCGGGTGTCCTGGTGTTCTTCAAGCACACCCAGGGACTGTCGATCCTCGCCGACGCCAAGCCGCTGACCGGGAAGCCGGTCACGCTGACGAGCGTCGCACTGGCCGGTCTGCTGCCGGTCTACGTGCTGCTCGGCTGGGAGGGCGCGGCGGACCTCGCCGAGGAGACGGTCGACCCGCGCAGGGCGGCGCCGCGTGCGATGTTCCGCTCGGTCGTCGTCTCCGGGATCATCGGCTTCGTGGTCTTCGCCCTGCTGGCGATGGCCCTGCCGAGCAGTCCGGCGGCCTTCCTGACCGGATCGGAGAACCCGGTCCTGAAGCTCGTCTCCGAGCAGATCGGGCCGTTCGCCCGGGCGCTGATGATCGTGGTGGCCTTCGCCTCGATCTTCGCCTGCCTCATCGCCAACATGGCGGTCGCCACCCGGATGATCTTCGCGCTCTCCCGCGACAACATGCTTCCCGCGTCGAAGGGCCTGCAGAGCGTCGGGCGGCGCAGCAGGGCCCCGGTCCCGGCCATCGTTGCCGTCACCGTCGTGGCCGTCGTGCTCAACCTGCTCAACTCCGGTCTGGTGGGCAAGATCTACGCGATGGTCGGGCTCACCTACTACCTGACCTACGCGCTGACGATGACCGCCACGGCGGTCGCCGAACGACGCGGCACCATTCCCGCGGCCACCGAAGGGGTCTTCGACCTCGGTCGCTGGCTGAACCCCGTCGTCGGGTTCGCGCTCCTGTGGTGCGGCATCGTCATCGCCGTGCTCACGTTCCCCGCGGAGAACAACCAGAACGCCGTGACGGTGTCGGTCGTCCTGGCCGTCGGCTTCCTGTGGTGGGCGCTCGTCCTGCGACGCCGTCTGAACGCCGGTGCCGCCGGGCCGCCGGGCGCATCCCGGACGCTCAGGGGCGCGGGCACGCGACCGGCCGAGCAGAACGCCGGTCCACCGCCGGCGCACTGAACGGAACGATGCGCTCCGGGTGCGCGGGTGACGACGGTCCCCGCGCGCCCGGGGCGCTGACCCGCCCGGCGAACCCGTCAGGGAGACACGCTCCGGGCAGCCTTCTCGGCCTTCCTGCCGGTGATCACGAACGCCGACACCAGCAGCGCGGTCAGGGCGATCAGCGCGCCGACACCGAACGCGCGGGACGAGCCGTGGACGAGGATCTCGGACGGTGACCCGGTCGCGTGCCGGGTCGCCGTGCCGAAGACCGTGACCAGGATGGACAGGCCGAGGGTGCCGCCGAGCCACTGGAGGGTCTGGAGCAGGCCCGACGCGGAGCCCGCCTCGCGGGGTTCGATGCCCGCGAGGATCGTTACGTTGAGGGGCATGAAGCTGAGGCCGACCCCCGCGCCCATCAGGAACAGGGGGCCCAGCAGGCCGGTCAAGTAGCCGTCGCCGGGGCGGAGTTGCCACAGCCACGTCGCCGATGCGACGAGCACGGCCATGCCTGAGAGCAGGACCGGCTTGGCGCCGAAGCGGGCCAGCAGGCGCGGTACGAAGCGAACCACCGTGAACAACGCCAGAGTCATCGGCAGGAAGGCGAAGCCCGCGCGCAACGGGCTGTAGTCCAGGACCCGTTGGCTGATCAGAGTGAGGAAGTAGAACGCTCCGAACATGCCTGCCGGGAGCAGCAGGACGCTCACGTAGCCGCCCGCGCGGTTGCGGCTCGCGAAGAGACGCAGCGGCATGATGGGTTGGTCGGCGCGGGACTCGACCAGGGTGAAGCCCGCCAGCAGGGCCGCCGCCGCGCTGAACCCCAACTGAGCCTGTGTATCGCCCCAGCCGTCCGACGACACCCGGATGAACGCATACACCAGCGAGGTCATCCCTGCGGTACCGGTGAGCGCGCCCGCGGCGTCGAACCGGCCAGCGTGGCGCGGGGTTTCGGTGACGAAGCGGGGGAGGGCGAGAGCGACCGCGATGCCGATCGGCACGTTGATCAGCAGGGACCAGCGCCAGGACGCCCAGGAGGTCAGCATGCCGCCGATGACCAGGCCTATCGAGGCGCCGATGCCGGCCATGGAGGTGTAGATGCCGAGCGCGTGGTGACGGCGCGGTCCCTCCGGGAAGTTGGTGGTGATCAGGGCGAGTGTGTTGGGTGCGATGAGCGCGGCGCCCAAGCCTTGGAGCGCTCGGGCCGCGAGCAGCCAGGCACTGTCGGTGGCCAGTCCGCCGAGGAGGGAGGACGTGGCGAAGAGCAGGACGCCGATCGTGAGCGTGCGGCGGCGGCCCGCGATGTCTCCGACCCGGCCGCCCAGCAGGAGCAGACCGCCGAAGGCGAGGGTGTAGGCGTTGAGGACCCAGGACAGGCCGGTGGGGCTGAAGTCGAGGTCCTTCTGGATGGCGGGCAGCGCGACGTTGACGACGGTGGAGTCGACGCCGACCATCAGATAGGCGGTGACGACGACTAAGAGGACGGTTCCGAGCCTGGCGGGTCGGGGCGGTGCTGAGAGAGCATCGGTGGTGGTGGACGGTGCGGACGGGGTGGACATGGAGTTCTCCCGGTCTGGCGTCCCCGTGTGAAAGGCGTGCGGGCAGCACGGACTGCCCGTCGACGAGCACGACGGTAAGCGGGGACTGTCTCCGTTTAGTACTCGGTAAGATACGGAGAGAGTCCCCGGTTCGCAAGGAGTATCTGGATGGCGCAGGTCAGACCCATGCGCGCGGACGCCCGGCGCAACTACGACCGCCTGCTGAAGGTGGCGGCGGAGTCCTTCGCCGAGCACGGGGAGAACGCGTCCCTCGACGACATCGCCAAACGCGCGGGGGTCGGGTCCGGCACGCTGTACCGGCACTTCCCGACCCGGCAGGCGCTGCTTGAGGCTGCCTACGTCGACCGGATCGAGGCGCTCGCGTCCCGCGCGGACGAGATCGCGAAGGAACTCCCGCCCGGCGAGGCGCTGGTCGAGTGGCTGTACTGGGTCGGCCTAGGCATGATCCAAGTGCGCGGCATGAAGGCCCTGTTGGGCTCGGCCGTCATGGACGGCAGCCAGGCGGCGTTGACAGCCTGCGCGGGCTCGATGAAGGGCGCGGCACAACGGCTGGTCGAGGCGGCACAGCGGGAGGGGACCCTGCGCCAGGACATCGAGCCGATCGAGATCCTGCGGCTGGCCCACGGGGTGTCCACGGCTTCCGAACTGGCGGACGGCCAGGGGAAGTTCATCCGCCGCTATCTGTCCCTGCTGACGGACGGGCTACGGCCCCCGGCCGGGGGCTGAAACGCCGGGCGCCCCTCGAAAGGGGCGCCCACAGCGGTCGTTGGTCTGCCTACAGTGCTTGGGCGGCCGGCTTCACCATGCCCCGCACCGTGCGGGACTTCACGAAGTCGCCCATCGCGGTCATGTCCCACTCGCCGGAGAACTGCTTGACGAGCTTGGCCATCATCACGCCGGTCTGTGCCTCGGCGTTGGTGAGGTCGAAGCGGACCAGTTCCTCGCCGGTCGCGGCGTCCAGGAGGCGGCAGTAGGCCTTGGCGACCTCGGTGAACTTCTGGCCGGAGAAGGAGTTGACCGTGAAGACCAGGCCGGTGACGTTCTCGGGGATGCGGCCGAGGTCGACCACGATCACCTCGTCGTCACCGCCGCCCTCGCCCGTGAGGTTGTCACCGGAGTGCTTGATCGCGCCGTTCAGGATCGACAGCTTGCCGAAGTAGCAGCTGTCGACGTGGTTGCGCTGCGGGCCGTAGGCGATGACCGAGGCGTCCAGGTCGATGTCCTTGCCGCGGAACGCGGGCTCCCAGCCGAGGCCCATCTTGACCTGGGAGAGGAGCGGACGGCCGCCCTTGACCAGGGACACCGTCTGGTTCTTCTGGAGGCTGACGCGGCCCTTGTCGAGGTTGATCTTTCCCGCGCCGAGCGGGGGTGCGGCGGGCGGGGCCGGGGGAGCGGCGGGTACCGGGGGTGCCACCGGGGTCTGCACCGTGGG
>NZ_JAWOAI010000131.1:0-20871 GCF_033194735.1 Streptomyces sp. W16 | reverse complement strand
CGCAGCGCCAGAAGGGTGCCCAGCCATTCCGGCAGGGAGCGCCCCCGGCGTCGTACGACAGCGAGGACCACGAGGAGCGCGGCGACCGCGAGCGCGGGCACGAGCGCGACCGGGCCGATGAGCCAGCTGGAGACCGCGAGCGCCGCCGCGACCTCCAGCAGCACCAGCCGCTGGGTCGTGAACGAACCCCCGCGCCCCGAACGCGACTTCAGGTGCGGTGTGAAGGAACCGCGATACGGCGCGGTCGACCGGGACGTCGGCGGACGGGGTGCAGGCGGACGGGAATCCGTGCCTGGTTCCACTCCCGATCCTGATTGCGATCGCGACCGGTTCCGCGTTGCGGAAGCCATCACTCCAAAACCCCCGAACTCTCCCGAAATTCCCTGCGCTCTGGTCCCCTCAGGGCCCGAGCACCCTACCCGTGACACAAGCACACCCACGCAACAGGCATAGTAGGGGGCGGGTCTGACACCTTGGGTATCAGAGGCAACCGGGGGTGGGGGACGTATCTCCACAGGTCCTCCACGGCTCCGCACGGGGAGAGAGCGGACACAGATGGCATCACGGCGCGACGAACTCAACGCCTACACCTTCGCGAAGCGCCGCACGCTCGCGTCCTTCCTGCAGCCGTCCCCGACGGGCTCGGAAGAAGGAGCGCCGAAACCGCTGGGCGCGCTGGTGCCCGGCGTCGTCGTCGGCGTGGTGATTCTCGCGGTGTTCGGCGGTATCGGCATGTTCAAGCCGACGGCGCCCCAGGGCTGGGCCGACGTCGAGTCGCACGTCATCGTGGCGAGCAAGTCGACCACGCGGTACGTGGTGCTGACCACCGGCAAGAACAAGCAGAAGCAGCTGCACCCGGTCCTCAACATGGCCTCCGCGAAACTCCTGCTGGATCCGAACAAGTCGAGCGTCATCACCGTCGACGAGAACGTCCTCGACAGCGGCAAGCTCCCGCACGGCGCCACTATCGGCATCCCCTACGCCCCCGACCGCCTCCCCTCCTCCGGCGAGGCCGAGTCGGCCAAGCGCTGGGCCGTGTGCGAGCGCCCCAGCGCCGGCGGACGCGCCATCCAGAAGGCGACGTTCGTGCTCGCGAAGAAGGAGTGGCCGAAGACGGAGGGCACCGGCAGGCTCTCCGGCGGCGACCTGATGTACGTCGTCGCCCCGGACGGCAAGACCCAGTACGTGGTCGACGCCAGCGGCACCGCCTACGAGATCGCCGACCCCTCGGACAACGAACTCCTCAAGGCCCTCGACACCCAGGGCCGGGCCCCGCAGCGCGTCTCCCAGGAATGGCTCGACACCCTCCACAAGGGCGACGAGATCTCCATCCCGAAGATCACCGGCGGCACCCCGGGCGCGAAGGCGGGCGCCTCCGACCTGCTGGAGGACTACGACAAGGTCGGCGAGGTCATCAAGGCCTACGCGGGCCAGGTGATGCAGTACTACGTGGTGCTGCCCGGCAAGGTGGCCCGTATCTCCGAGTTCACCGCCACGCTCCTGCTCAACAGCGGGGACCTCGTGGGCGTCGGACAGGCGGGCGAGGCCCAGCAGGTCAGCCCGGGCGCGGTCGCCGACAGCACCACCTTCGACGCGGACAAGAACTGGCCGACGGACAAGCCGAGGACGGTGAACGACGGCACCAGCGCCACCAGCGGTCCCAACACCGTCTGCAACGTGCTGCGTTCGGTCGGCGCCGACAACAAGACCACCCTCTCCACCTGGGTCGGCACCGACTACCCGGCGCAGCTGCCCACCGGCTCCTCCAGCGCGTACGTCACCGCCGGTTCGGGCCAGCTCTTCCGTCAGGTCAAGGGCACCGAGGCGAAGGCGGGCCCGGTCTTCCTGGTCACCGACACGGGCCTGCGCTACGCCCTGCAGTCCAACAGCGACAGCGCCACCGACGACAGCGGCATCGGCACCACCGCGGCGCAGCGCAAGCAGGAGCTGAGCGAGGCCGAGATCGCGCAGACCCGCCTCGGCTACGAGAAGGTCACCCCCACCCCCGTCCCCGCCGAGTGGTCGACGTTCCTGCCGATGGGCCCCCGCCTGTCGGAGGCGGCGGCACGGCAGCCGCAGGGTTCGTAGGCGCGACGGGGGAGGAGGCCAACTCATGCTGTTCGTAAGGAAATTGGGGACACACGGGCGTGTCTGGACGGCGGCCGGGTCCGCGCTGATGGTGACGGCTTCACTGGTGGCCGTACCGCTGTCGGTGTCGTTGTCCCTGTCCACCCCGGCGTGGGCGGACGACGGCCAGTGCACGTTCCCGTCGAAGGACTACACGGGCCGCCCGTGGGCCCTGCAGCGCGTCAATCTCGACGAGTTGTGGGCGGAGTCCACCGGCAAGGGCGTCAAGGTGGCCGTGATCGACACCGGCGTCGACGTCAAGAACAAGCAGCTGAAGGCGGCGGTCGACGCGTCCAAGGGCGAGAACCTGCTGCCCCCCAAGAACTCCAAGGGCGAGAAGATCGACCGCGGCAACAGCCAGGGCACCACCGACACGGTCGGCCACGGCACCCGGGTGGCCGGCATCATCGCGGCGCGCCCCGCCAAGGGCACCGGCTTCGTGGGCCTGGCCCCCGACGCGACGATCATCCCGATCAAGCAGAACGACGCGGAGGGCGACGGCACGGCCGCGACCCTCGCGACGGCGATCCGCGACGCGGTGGCCAAGGGCGCCGGAGTCATCAACATCTCCCAGGACACGGCGAACGCCGTGGCGCCCGACGACCGGCTCCGGCAGGCCGTGGACGACGCCCTCGAACAGAAGGTCGTGGTCGTCGCCTCCGCGGGCAACGACGGCCTCGGCGGCAACGTCAAGGTCACCTACCCGGCCTCCTACGACGGTGTCCTCGCCGTGGCGGCCTCCGACCGCAACAACGAACGCGCCTCCTTCTCCCAGTCCGGCGACTTCGTCGGCGTGGCCGCGCCCGGCGTCGACATGATCTCCACGGTTCCGGGCGGCGGTCACTGCTCCGACAACGGTACGAGCTTCTCGGCGCCCTATGTCGCGGGCGTGGCCGCCCTGTTGAAGGCCAAGTACCCGCACTGGACGGCGCGGCAGGTGGTCGCCCAGATCGAACAGACCGCGGAACGCTCGATCTCCGGCCACGACCGCCTCGTCGGCTGGGGTGTGGTCGACCCGGTCAAGGCCCTCACGGACGTGGATCCCGAACACCCGGTCGAGTCCCCGGCCCCCGAGGGCGGCGTCTCCAAGGCCGAGGCCCCCTCGGTGACCCCCCTGCACTTCGGCGAGACGGCGGACGAACGCAACACCCGGCTGGGCACCTACGTCGTCGTGGGCGGCCTGCTCGCGGTGGCGGGGCTCGGCGGAACGGCCGTCGCGGTACGGGACGCCCGTCGGCGGCGGGCGCGGTTGACGGGCGGCGGGGCAGGCGGCTGATGCAGACGCTGAACCAGACGAACATCACTGTCCTCGTGCTGGCCACCGTCCTCGTGGCCATGGCCTGTGTGAAGGCCGACTGGGTGCGTGCCTGGCGCGAGGGCATCAACCCCTCGGCCCCCGAAGTCCCCGACGGCGCCTTCGTCCTGGCCCGTGTCGTCTTCCTGAGCATCGCGGCCATGGGCGTCTACACGGCCGTGCAGGGTTTCGGTGTGGCCGACGATCTGTCGTGGAGCGAGGGCGAGTTGACGAGCGCGGTGCGCGGAGCGACGGACGACCTGGACGGTTTCCCGTTCCAGGTCGACCCGCTGGGCGCCCCTCTCGCCTTCGACGACTACGCGACCCTGATCGTGGACAAGGTGACCGAGAACGGCGGCGGCGACGCCCCGGCGACAGGCGTCAACGCCGAACCGTCCGACGCCGACACGGACGCAGACGCCCACCTCACGGTCACGGCGGAGGGCGTGGACAAGGCGTTCTGCGTCCATGTGGTCCGCACCCGCTCGAAGAAGGACGACTCCACCCCGCCGGGCGCCGCGGGCGCCGACGGCACGCTGACCTTGGCCGGCTACCGGTTGACGGCGACGACGCGCGAGGGGGCGTGTTGACCGGCGTGCGGTGGAAGAAGCTCAGGTTGCCGCTGGCCGGGACGCTGACGCTCGGCCTGCTCGCTGCGGTCGGCGTGACGCTGCTGTCGTCGGGCGACGGAAGCGGCCAACTCGCCGCCAACAGAGCACAGTTGAAGAAGGCCTGCGGCGGCCTGCTGCCGTACGACGAACTCGACGACCGGATACCGGACGACGCGCGGGGAACACTCCACCAGTACGGCACGCTGCTCCAACCCGCCCAGGAGAGCCGCTCGTTGCTGAACTGCAGCCTGGAGTGGGGGAGTCGGGGCGCGGTGCACGTCGAAGCGGCCACCCTCGTCAACCACCTCCCCTACGGACTGAAGACCGAGGACCTCCTGTCACCGGGCCACGAAGCCCCCGGCGTCACCGGCCGCGCGAGCGACGACAAGGGCAACCTCTGGATCGTGGCGGAATGCCCGAACGGCCTTGCCGGACGCGCCCGTTCGGTGTCCCAGCTGTATGTGTCCGTGTCCGTGGACGTGTCCAAGGCATCCGTACGCACGGAGTTCCGCGTGGCGGTACGGATCGCCGACGCCGTGGCGCAGCAGCAACACTGCGGCACCACGCTGAAGCCGCCCACCCGGGTGATCGACACCTACGAGGAGCACGACGCGAACGGCGGCCCCGTCGCCGAGGGCGACTACGACGACATCCGCGTCGACGAGCCGGGCCGGGGCGTGGCGAAGTGCGACTGGATGTCGGCCAAGGCCTCGGCACCCGCGCAGGGCACCTGGACCACGGTCGGCGACCTCCAGCAGTCCCGTCTGCTGAGCGTGTGCGGCGCCGACCGCCAGGACGACGACGAGGCCGCCGACCTGGCACCGGTCGCCCTCGACGCCGCCAGCTGGTCGGGGGAGTTGGGCCGCAGCGCGTACCGCGACTACGAACAGTCCGGTCAGTACCCCGGCTTCGACGACCGCCCCGACACCCTCACCGGCAACGACGCCCGACTCGCCCTCTGGGCCAGGTCGGAATGCGCGGCCGGCACGACGTACCACCGCGTGTCGGTCCGCCCGAAGGTCGGCAACCCCGTGGACCTGGAAGACGGCGGCACCAAGATGAGCGCCGCCGAACGTGCCGAACTCTCCAGCAGCGCAAAGAAACTGATGACCAGTTACCTGAACGCCTCCGGCGGCTGGCCCTCCGCACAGCACTGCCACGCCACGAAGCTGCTCGGGGAGGTCGAGGAGTGGAGCTGAGCGCGCGCTATAAGCGGATCATCCGCGTCACGGCCCTGGCGACGGCGGGAGCGTTGGCGGTCACCGGCGGATTCGTCTGGCTGAACGGCATGAACGACCGCGAACTGGGGCGTGCCTGCGGCGGGATGCTGTCGGTGGACGACATCCGTGCCGTACTGGGCGACGATCACCTGGACGTGAAGACCGGCTCGCGCGACGGAACCGACTGGTGTGCGGTCACCGCCGGCGACCGCGGCGCGAAGGTCACCGTCGTCGACACGACGAGGATCGGCACGGACACCCGACGGCTCTCGCTCGACGCGGTGCCCTTCGCGCAGGCCTCCGCCCAC
Source organism: Streptomyces sp. W16 (assembly GCF_033194735.1). Lineage (NCBI taxonomy): Bacteria > Bacillati > Actinomycetota > Actinomycetes > Kitasatosporales > Streptomycetaceae > Streptomyces > Streptomyces sp. W16. Next base: position 15,311 of record NZ_JAWOAI010000131.1, on the reverse strand, counting down.
GGGATGCTGTCCGTCCCGGTCGGCCACGGCTGGTCCGGCCTCTTCGCGATGGACGACACCGACGCCGAGGCGGGCGAGGCGACGACCACACTCACCCTGACCTGCGGTAAAGCCAGCGAGAAGTCGTCGGCCGGCGGTAAACGGATCAAGGGCCTGGCGGTGACGGTCGCGGCGGACCTCGACACGAACCTCGACGACCCGGCCACCCGCCCCGCCTACGTACGCATCGCCACGAGCACGGCGGCGAAGGCGGCCAAGGCGTACGGCTGCGTGACCCACCTGGGCGACCGGACGGTCCGGACGGTCGGACTCCCGGTGACGGAGGACGAGTTCGAGCCCCTGGCGAAGACCTCCGGCACCTGCGCGGCCGTCCCCACGACCACCGACGTGACAACAGCCAGGGAAACGGCCCGAGCGGGAGCCCCCACCGAGACCTGCCTCCTGGCCGACGACGGCCTCGGCAACGACCGCTACTCCCTGCAGGCGGACTTCGGCCCCTACGCGGCCCAACTCAAGGCGGGATACGAGCAGGAGAGATACAGCTCGGACCCGACCCCGGCGGACGCCACCACTGGGCAACTCCTGGACGACAAGGGCTACTGGGGCAGCGCCGAGTGCCCGGCGGAGGGCGAACGGGCGGTGTTCAGGGTGGCGTTGACGGGGGAGAGCGCGAATTCCGGGGACCGGCGGCGGCCGACGGCGCCGGAGTTGGCGTATGCGAGAAGGGCGCTGCGTGCCTTCGCCGAACACTCGGCCAAGACACACGGGTGCTCGGCGCCGACCACTCCGTAACCGCCTCGCCACGGGCCTCAGCCCAGGCAGGCGTCAGACTTCGCAACGGTGGCCGAGTACTGCTCGACGAGGCGTCGCATGTCCGTCGCGGCCGAGGCATGCGAGGCCCGGGCCGTAACCCACAGCGAACTGTCCGACGAAGCGGAAGCGGGGCACTTGACCTTGCCGACGGCTCCGGTCTTCGAATAGATCAACTGTCCGTCGTCCGCACTCGCATCGCCCGGATCGACACCGAGCGCGGACAGGGCCACATCCCTGGCGGAGGCATCTGCCGCACGCTTCTCCGTGCTGATGGAGAACACCGTTTCCCCGTCGACCTGGAGCCGGCAGCGCCGCACTCCGACCGCGGAGGTCGGCTGCGCGCTGATCTTCTTCCCGGGCGGCAGTACGGGTTCCAGCGCGACGCTCGACATCTCGGTACCGCACAGCTCCTTCGGGATGGCGTACTCACGTGTGGGCGCCGGCGAGGAGCAAGCAGCCGATACGGCAACGAGCAGTGCCGCTCCGCAGGCGAAGACCGCGCGACGTTCTCTGCTGCCCGAGAGTCCCTGCACTGCGTAGTCCAATTCCGTTGATGAGGCTGCCTGTTGGGCGGGGAGCCGTGGACCGATCACCGGCCCTTGAACTGCTTCCGTCAGCTTCCGTCAGCTTCCGTCAGCTTCCGTCAGCTCGCGGCGGGAGACGGCGTGGTGTCGGCCTTGATGTCGAAGTTGATGTTGTCCCCGTCCACGGAGGACACCGTGACGGTGACGCCCAAGGTGCTGCCGTCGCTCGCTGTGAGCTTGCACCGGGTGGTCGTACCGACCTTGCCGGTGAGGTCCTCCGGGCAGGTGATGTCCGGCTTCGGCTGACCCGTTGTGGCGGCGAGCTTCTCGGAGACCGTGGTGGCCAGTTTGTCCGCGGACAGTTTCGGCGTGGACTTCCCAGTGGTGACCGAAGCGGAGCAGCCGACGAGCAGCGTGCCGACGGCCACGGCCGAGAGGATCGACGCTGCTGCGGACAACCGAATTGCGGGCATGGTGAACTCCGGAGTGGGGGATCTTGGCAGGGGGAGTCACGAAGCATACTTGGCGAATTCGCCGACCCCGCCGGAGGAGCCGTCCGGCCTGAGCCGAAGCCGTCGGTGCTTCCGCAACCGGACTCCGTGGGCACGCTTTCTCGTCGAACTCGACCGATAGCGAGTCCGGGACAAATTGCGCAAACAATGCCGTTTCCATGGCCCGATCGCGATTCGGGCTGCGCTTGAGTTGCGGCGGTGAATATCTGGTGGAGGTCATGGGGGCACTGATGGGTGGGCCGGGATTCCGGGTGTGATCTTGATGCTAACGTGCTTGCGCCCAGCGCCAGTTGCGTATGTGAACAGATGGAGCAGGAAGAGGGGGGATCTGTCGTGGCCGACGATCTCGGAGTGGGTCCAGGGGTCCTCAAAAAGGGTGGGGCGGACATTCTGGAGTGCCTCGATCCAGTCAAGAAGGTGGATCTGGGCGACCCTGCCGGACTGGCCACCTCGATCGGGGACGATGACGCCGCCGCCGCATTGGTGACGTTCTGCGCCACATGGGAGTCGGGGGCCGAGTTCCTCGCCGATTGCGCGGCGACCTTGGCGGCGGGGCTGAACAAGGCCAATGGCGATTACGAGGACACGGACGAGGCCATCCGCGACGCGGTGAACTCCGTCAAGACGGCACTGAAGTAGACGCCCACGCCCAGGCGTCAGAAACGGGGAATCCGCAATCATGGCAGCTTCACTCGGGTCGACGAGCGACCCGAAGGAACTCATTCCGGGAGACACCGGCAAGCTCGGTGATCTGGAGACCGCGCTCACCAAATGGTCGACCAAGTTCGAGGGAATCGGCGACGGTCTGCGCGACCTGCGCGTCAAAGGCTGGGTGGGCAAGGCCAGTGACGCCTTCTGGCCCACTCTCGGCAAGGAGAAGACCAACTGGTACTTCGCGGGCGACGCGATGTCCGGTGCCGCCAAGGCGGTCCACTCGTACGCCTCCACACTGCACTGGGCGCAGGGCCAGGCCGCGATCGCGATCGACAAGTGGAAGGCCGGGGACCACGAGGGCGCGGAGCACGTACTGAGTGCCGCGCGCAAGCAGCTCGATCCCGAGGCCGAGAAGCTGGCCAAGAAGCTCAACGACCTTGCGGGGAGCGCCTCCGACAGTCCTGACTGGCTTGTGGCGGTCAGGAGCGGGCTGGACGCGAAGAAGTGGGCCGACGATCACGGGGTCGGCAAAAGCGCCATCGCGCCGGAGGCATGGGCCAAGGAGAAGCAGCAGTGGTTCGGCACTGAGGAGAACCCGCGCCACAGGGAGAAAGCGTGGGGCAAGGACGAAGAAGGCAACTGGTTCTTCCGGAACAAGCCGGCGGAGTCGGAGGACGACGCCGACGCGACCCCGGGCAAGAAGGTCGAATGGAGCATCAAGCTCGCCGAGTGGTCGGGGAGCGCCAGCGCGTGGTCGGACGGTGGCTCCAAAGAGGGCACGGTGGCCGGTGTCGACCTCAAGGGCGCGGTAGGCGTCTCACTGCTGGGTGTGGACGGCTCTGTCGGCGCGAGCGTCGCGAACGGACAGTTCCAGGCCGGTGCTTCGGGGACCGCGTATCTGGGACAGGCTTCCGCGACCGGTAGCGCGGAGTACGGCATCCTCGGAGCGCAGGGCGAGGCGAAGGTCTTCGCAGGTGCCGATGCCTCGGCGAAGGTCTCCGCAGGCAAGGACGGACTGCACGGCGGCGCGGAGGCGTTCGCCGGGGCCAAGGCCACAGGGTCCGTCTCCGCTGACGTCGCCGGTGTGGGCGCCGGTGTGAACGGCGAGGCCTGGGCGGGAGCGGGCGCCGAGGCCAAGGCCGACCTGGGCAGGACGGACGACGGCAAGTACACCATCGGCGGCGAGGTCGGCATCGGCCTGGGCCTTGGCGGCAAGGTCGGCTTCAATATCAACGTCGACGCCGGAAAGCTGGGCGACGCGCTCGGCGACGGTGCTGACGCAGTAGGCGACGCCTGGGACAGCACCGTCGGCAGCTGGTTCTAGCCCGAGTCGAAGTCCACGTCGAAGTCCACGTCGAAGTTCACTGAAGGTTGGGATCCACCATGGCGGCCACGTTGCCGGTCAAGATTTCCTTTTCACTGCCGGACGGCTGGCAGGCGGCACCACCGGAGGAGGTGGGAACTCCGAACGTGGCTTTCGTCGCGCTCCATCCCGCCTCGATCGATGGCGGGTTCACCGCGAACATCACCATCTCCGGCGAGATGCGCAACGACAGCGCCACCATGTCGCAGATCGCCGACGAGGCGGTGCCGCGGCTGGAGCAGGCAGGGACGGTACGCGTCCTCAAGAAGGCCGAGATCGGCACACCGGATATCCCGGGCCTGACGGACTCTCCCGGAATCGTCCAGAACCTCGTCCTCTCCACCACCCTGCGGGGAGAGCCAGTCGAGCTGTGCCAGAGCCAGGTGTACCTCGGCATGGAGGACGTCGGGAATCCGGCGCAGCGCGCCGTGATCGAACTCGTCCTCACGGCGAAACGGAATCAACTCGACGAACTAATCGGCGACTACAAGGAATTCCTCAGGACGGTGGAACCGGCGGACGAGACTCCCGCCTAGGACCGACCGGATTGCTCAGGTGGTTGCCCACACCTGTGCGGGAATCCGGTCGAGTACATCGCACAGGTAGTCCAACCGCTCTTCGACGTCCTGCGGGGACAGCGTGCCTGTGTACCACGTGAACAGTTCGTCGTCGCGCAGCCGAAGCGGGGACTTCTGGGCGCGAGCGTCCGAGAGCAAGAAGGCCTGCATGGGATCGCTCAGGATGCTGTGGGCGAAATCCTCGCTGTCGGTGACAACCCGAAACTCCTCATCGAATTCCGATACACCCAGCAGCATCCTCGGCCGACGGCCGAGCACCGCATCCAGTTTGCCCGGTCGCCCGATCTGCAGGAACGGCCCGGAACCGGGCGCCGAGACCAGGAAAACCGACTCGATCGTCAGCTTCTTGGACTCCCCGACGCCGCTGCTGCCCGACAGGGGATTGGAGTAGCGGTACTCGAAGCACTTGAACGAACGGCCGCGGAACTCTCCGGTGACGTAGTGCCAGGCGCTCAGGTTCGAACCGCTGCCGGGCATGGGACCCACACCGCAGTACTCGGTAGCCCGCCCGCGCGCACGCTGTTCGTACGTCCACCCGCGCTCAGCGGCGACCCGCGAGAGGTCCGCCCACGCCTGCCTGATCCGCTTGTCCTCCTTGCCGCTCCGCACGAACGCCCTGATGACGAGGGCGAACATCCCCACCACGAAAGCGAAGAGGAACACCTTCAGCAGAATCCCTAGCACCGTCTCCATGCTCCTGATTATTGCGGACGCCGAGCCGAGGCCGGGAGTTGCCCCCTGACACTCCATGGTCAACGTCAACTTTGCGTACCGCTGGGCACATTGACCGGCAGACCGGACTCTGATGAACAGCCGAGGGCCTTGGCCATGCCGCGGGCGACGGAGTTCAGGACGGTCATTCGGTCCTTGCTCGGGTCGCTTACTGGGCGTTGGTTGGATGTGATGTACATCCGAGCCATGACGTAGCTCGGCACGTCTTTCTGCTTGGCGGGACATGAGAAGTAGAGCGACGCGGAGTTCTGTTTTCCGGTGTCGGCGTAGAGCCCTATCGGGTAGAACATGCGATAGGAGCGCTCATAGAGCGGCAGGTTGCTCTTCTTGGGGTAGCGCGAGGTTCTGCTGAAGGTGATATCCAGGAGTGGGTACCCGCTGTCGTCCGATGCCCTGTAGACAGTGCACTTCGTACGCTGGCTGAGCGTCGTCCCTATGTGAGCTGCGGCACGCGCGAGTGAGAACTTGTTCGGTTCGCCGAAGTCGTTCTTCCCGGGCAGTTCGTCGTACGTCGAGACTCCCGACACGTGATCGAGGGAGGCGGCCGCTTTTGCGTCGAGCGAAGAGTCACAGAGTCGGCCGGCGGTTACCCCGGCCGGGCTCTTCTTGTCGTTCGATGAGCAACCGGCCAAGCCCGACAGGATGGTTGCGGCCAACAGGATGACCAGACCTGTCCGCGCGGAAGGGAGTCGCTCGCGATTTCTGGAGATTGCGTCCACCGCCATGAATCAGTCCTTGTAGAGGGCGCGATCACGTTGGTCGTCCCGTTTTGAGTACTTCGTCGGCCCATGCCTCTGTTGTGTCGTGCGCCTGTATCTGTAGCTTTGGGAGACTGTTCCGCGGGGTCGCGTTCGGCATCGTCCACCCCCTTGCAAAGAAGGAGACCGCCGATTGGCGGCCTCAGCCTTGAGTTGCTTGGCCTCTTCCCACGCCATGGACGGCCCCTTCCCCCGCGTGCTCGACACCTGACGTTCGGTCAAGCTAGCAACCCGCCCCGGGTAATGCCCTGGTCGGATTCGCAATGCCTTGATTGTCGGGGTGTGAAGTGTCAGGGAAGACGGGTCGGTCGACCGTGACCCGGTGTCTTCGGCGGATCGTCGGCTCAGGCGAACTTCTTGAAGTTTCCCAGGGTCGTGGGGAGTTTGCTTCCTTGGAGGCAGTTCATTTGCTTGGCGAGCTTCACGGCGACCCCGTACCCGATGCGGGTCAGGTCTTCAGGGGCTTGAGTATCGGGGTTCCTATTGAGCTTGTACGTTGCGATGACCACGGAGATCGCCGTGTTCTTCTCGCGTCCGGGACCGACGGGGCAGCGGAAGTCGAGTAGCGAGGTGTCGGACGCCGCGCTCGCGTACGGCACACTCACGTCTCTCTCGCCGTCGCCCACGATGTCGAAAACGGTCCAGCCGTTGGTGCTTTTCCAGGTGTGGTCTGTGGTGCGGACCTTGATCCACTGGGCGGAGATGGTCAGTTGGCCTCCAGTGAGCTCGTCCGTGGCGACCGGCAGGCAGAGATCGAATTCCTTGCCCCGGTGTTCGAAGGAAGAATCGCCGAGCAGCTTCTGCTTCGCCTCGGAGAGGCTTCTGACCTTCTCGTCCAGAGAGAGCGAGGACTCGGTGAAATGCCGGGAACCGGTGATCCGCTCCAGAGCGGACGCGGGCCCGCCGCTCAGCAGGGAGCCGCACACCTGCGATGCGGCCTGTCCCTTGCTCGAAGAGCTCGGTTCAGGCGTCGACGTCGACTTCGACGAGCAGCCGCAGAGCGCGAACGCGAGAACGGCGACCGCTGTCGGAAGCGCTGACTTCGAGAGGGGGAAGGTCATGGTTCAGCCTTCGGAGGAGGGGAGCTGGCCGACGTCTTCTTGGAGCTGACTTCCGCTGGAGTAACCGTCCTGGTGTGCGCTGATCAAAGCGTTGCTGAGTGTCTGATACGTGTCTCTGGTCCAACGAGAATCTTGGTCGGCCCTGTCGAGCACCGAGTACCCCGGCTGCATCGAGGCCTTGAAACCGTGCTCGAAGACCTGGTTCCCCTCGGCGTGATACTGCTCGGAATTGTCCCTGTGTTGCGCTTCGGTGTACGCGTCCAGGTTCTTTTCGATCAGTGTGCCCGTCACTTCGCTGGTCTGATCGCTGACGATGGGGATCACCGTGGCCGCGAGACCGGTCTCCGCCTCGGGCACGAGCGAGAACATCCCGCCGGTGACCGCGCCGACGACCATCTTCTGGCGATCCATGCGGGCGTCGATCGCTTTGTTGTACGCCTCGTCCATGGCCTTCCCGTGAGCCCTGATCTGCTCGGCCCGAGCCTTGTCGAGCGTGCCCTGGACCTCGGCTCCCGTACGCACCGCGGTCTCGGCCTGGACGCTGTGCACATGACCCTGCGCGTCGACCGTCGGCGGGTGCGCGTCGACGAGGGAGGTGCTGTACACCTGCTGGGCCTGACCCACTTCCGTGTACGCGAGAGGATCCTGCCCCAGCGTGCTCAGGAACTTGGTGACCCCGAGACCCTTGGCGTCGAAGTGCGCACGCTCGCCGAGTGAGCTGCGGCCCCCGTTGTCCATGGCGTAGAGCGACTTGTCGGCGTCGTGGTCCATGGCCCAGTCGATGTCGTCGATGTACGCGGCCCCGATCTTTCCGAGGCTGTCCGAGATGCCCCGCTGCTTGTGCATCAACTGCGCACCGCTGAGGCCGACTTGGTCGTGCCCCTTGTACTCGGCGTCACGCCCGTACAGCGCGACCACCTTCTCGGCGACCCTGGCCGTGTCCGCGTCGCGGTGCAGCGCGGGCGGATGGGCGTCGTACGGCGCTCCGGTCGTCGCGGACTCCAGCGCGTGCCCGAGCGAGTCGTACCCCGCGACGGTTTTCGCGTGCTCGCCCACGTAGTCCTCGGGCCACTCGCGCTTGTCGGTCAGATAGTTGAAATTGTCGCCCTCGTTGAAGAACTGAGTCGACGCGTCCGAGTTGTGGCCCAGGGCCTCCATGAACCCGGTCATCGGATCCCGCCCGGCGTCGTTGGCGTCGCCGTAGTGGAGTTGCTCCCACTGGCCGGAGTGGTCCCAGGGAAGTACGTCCTTGCGGGTGACGCGACGCTGGAGGCCGCCGTACTCGTCAGACGTGTGCGACTTCTCGTAGGCGATGAGATGGTCGCCGTAGTCGTGGAGGAAGTCGGTTCTGTACTCCCCGTTGCGCATCAGGTTGCTCATCACCTGGAAGCCGTAGACGGGGTTCTCGCCGTTGGGCCGGACGTTCTGCCCGCCCAGGGTGATGGCGTCGGACTTCCATGTCTGCATCTTGTCGCTGTCGGAGTGGCTGGCCGTGGCCAGTGTCATTCCCAACTGCTTCTCGAAGCCCTCGACGAGCTTCATCCGTTCCTTCTGCGCGGCCGAAAGTCCCTCGCGGGAGCGGGGGTTCACGGCGAACTGGGCGTCGTCGACCAGGCTCGCGTAGAACTCCATGGTCCGCTTGGGGCCTACGTCGGTCGCGAACTTCTCGGCGAAGAGCGGGTCGTTCCTGTACCGGGCGAGCGTGGTGTTGAGCTCGTCGAGTTCGGTGTCGGTGACGTCGCCCGGATCCTTGGCGAGGATCTTGGCCAGCCTGTCGGCGGCCGCTACGGCCTTGGCGGCGGAGTCGCGGTCCGTGTACGCGGCGTCGGAGAAGCCGTACTCGGCCTGGTCGACGAGGAGTTGGAGGACCTTGGCCGCGCTGCTGTCGCTCTCGGTGGCCTTGCTGAGGATGTGCTCGATCTCGGTGCGGAGCGCGTCGATGTCCTGCTGGCTGGTGGTGTCGGTCTTGCCGCTGGGGTCGGACGCCCAGTCGGGTCGGGTGTTCTGGGTGACGACGAAGGTGCCGTCGCCGGTGTCCACCACGGTCAGGTGCTTCTTGGCGCAGCGGTCGACAGCGTTATTCAACTGCGTTTGGTAGCCGACGAGTTCACCGTGAGTGTCGCTGAGGATCTTGGTGATCGAGTCGGCCTGGGTGTGCGCGTCGGCGAACTCGGTGGCGGTCTTGTCCACGAACTCGCGGGTGACGGTGGCGTTGAGACCTGCCCAATCCGCTTTGTCCGCCTTGGCCTTGAGGTTGTCCTCGGCGTCCTTCTTCAGATCGGCGAGCTGTTTGGTCATCTGCTGCCAGTCGGTGATGGCCTCGCCGAGCTGCTGGAAGTTGCCGTAGCGGAGCGTGTCCAGATCCATCAGTTGTGCCCGCTCCGGTGGTCGAAGCCGTCGTCGAGGGTGGAGATGCTGCTGAAGGAGCCGGCGATGTAGACCTCGTCGCCGGCGTGCGCGCCTTTGGTGTAGTCGAGGTGGTTCGAGATGTGGGCGGTGGCGTCGAGCAGTGACCGGGTCTGGTCCGCCCAGCGTTCGGCCACGTGGTGGAGGGCGGCGCCGAGAGCGAAGCCCTGCTTCTTGAGGCCGCCGGCCGCGGTGAGGGAGGCGGAGCGGGCGTAGGTGCTGTAGTGGGTGAAGTCCTGGTGGAGCTGGTAGGCGGCATCGCCGACCGCGGCCAAGTCCTTCTGGCTGACGCGCAGATCACCCTGCGGGCTGTCCCCGCCACCACTCCCGCCCGGGTCCGCCGGAAGCTGGTTCAACTCCATCTTCGTCGAGTGCCGCTCCGCCGCCTGGGCCTTGAGCTGCTCCCACTCGTCCCACGCCATGCGTGGATACCTCCCCGTTACCGCCGTATTCCGTTATGCCCCGTAGTTTGCGCTTTGCCCAATGGGCGCGTCCGTGGCAGGGCAAAGCCGAAGTCAACGTAGCAACCGCTTTGTCAGGCTCAGGTTTTGTAGTCGCAAAGACTTTGCGATCTCGTTGCGGCGGATCGGGTGGGCGCAGGCGTGGGGCGGGCGGGCTCGGGGTGCTGCTCGGTGGCTGTTGAGGCGCCCGGGGCTGCTCTGTGGCGGTGACGGTCCGCAGGTCGCGCAACTGGGCAGACGGGTCTGGGGTGTTGCCTGCGCGATCCGGCCCGTCGCGTGTGGAAATTTGATGGAGGTCGGGAAGTGTGCCCAGGCCTGCGGAGACTGGCATGGTCATGGTTGGCTGCCCTGTGGTGGGGTAACGCCACTGAAGGTGCGTGATCCGCGAGCCACGAAGCGGCAAAAAGGGCAAAATGTGACGCCTGGTCCGGTGCCGTAACTGAGTTAACACACAGGCCGGTTGGACCCGATGTACAGGTTGACTACAGTGGTAAACGCGTTGTCAGGCGCGGCTCACTTTGCGATCGTACGGTGAGTGGGTGATCGTCCTCGGTCGGGCCGCGACCGATGGATGTACGGGGAAACGGGGAGGAGCGTCGTGCTTCCGGCAGACATGGTGGGGGGCGTGTCGGCTACCAGGGCGGCGAACCTGGAGGCCAGCAACGAAGCGCTGACCACCTTCATGAAACGGGTGGACGCAGTCCTGCGGGATCTTGAGGGGTCGGCCGGCAACCCGACGAAGGTGGGTGCTCAGGAGATCAAGCCAACCTCACTGAGTAACGGGGCACACGATCTCTTTCCCGAGGCTCGTGGGCTCTATCTGCAGTACAACAGGGTGCACACCGAGCTGACTTCCCTGTCCAAGACTCTGCATCTTCAGATCGAGGCGATCGGCATCGCGGTTCAGGGTGCGCATCGAGGCTTCGACAATCTCGAAGAGGAGCAGCGTCGGCGCTTCTGGTCGATCCAGGCGCAGATCAGGAGTGTCCAGGACGCGAAGCGCGACAAGCTGCACGCCAATGACTCGAAGACCGGTGCGGGGCTCTGACGATGACGGACAAGCACGAAGCCGACCTGGATCGAATTTCCACGCGTAACACCTACACGGACTTCACTCGGACCGCTGAGGATCTGCCTCAGGGTGGTGGGCTGTTCACCCGGCTGATGAACGGCACCTTGCGTGCCGCTGCCGAGCAGAGCCCCTATGCGAAGGCAGTGCACGACAGCACCGACTTCGACAGTACCGATCTGGGACTCAACGAGTTGCTCGACTTGATCGAGCAGTCAGACCCGGCGGACCTTGAATCCTCTGGGAAGGCCTTGTGGGATGCGCGCGACGCGATCAAAGCGGCGGCGACGGAGCTTGACGGCCATATCAACAGGGTCGAGTGGATCGGCGAGTCGGGCGAAGCGTTCCGTGCCTGGGGCGGCAACCTCGTCACCAATACACACCACTTGAGCGACTATGCCGGAGCTGCGGGTGATCAGATCACGGCTGCCGCTGTGGGGCTCGCGTCTGTACGTGGCGCCATGCCGTCCCGTGACACAGAAGCCGACCGGAAGCGCCCTCACGTCTTCACGGAAGCCGAGAAGGTGGCGAACAAGGCGGAGTACACCGCTGCCGTAAAGGTGGAGAAGGACCGGCAAGAGGCGATCAACCAGATGAATCGGTTGGCGTCGTACTACTCGGTGTCCGAAGAAGCCATGGCGTCGCTGCCGGTCAAGCAACCGGAGTTCAGCTCCATGCCTGACGTGGGCGTCCCCAAACCTGCGGCGGAATATCGTGTTGAGCCGGTGTCCACCACGCGCTCGGATGGAGTAACCGGACCGGCTTCTCCCACGAGCCATCACGCGACGGGTGTGACAACGGGCGATGCCACCGGGCACGGCACAGGTGAAACTCCAACGCCCGCGAAACATGTCCCTGACCGCACTACGTATCCTGATATCCCAGTAGGCACGAACATCGATAGCGTTGGCACGCTGCCGCCCGCCTCGCTTACGCCGGTGAACGGCCATACCTCGCCGGTCACAGGGACCCCTGCCACTGGCGTGGGCCCGGTCAGTGGGTTCGACAGCGGCTTCGGGACACCGATGCCCAACGCCGCCTCAAGCCGGAACATGGGCGGAGGTATCCGTACCCCCGCGTCCGCGCAAGGCCGAGTGGGCACGTCCGGCTCCAGTAACTCTGGACGTTCGGCGGGACGGGGGACGACGAACCAGATGGGCCGTGCCGCGGCCCCTGGCCAGTCCGCTGCCAAGGGTGGTGGTACTGGAGCGAAGTCGTCCCCGATGGGCCGCGGCATCAGCGGCGGTACCCCGAGGGCTGGTGGCGCGTCCTCGTCACGGGCCACCGGAGGCTCGGCCACCGGGGCGGGTCGCACCAACGGTGTGGTCGGAGGACGGCCCTCGAATGCTGCAGGCAAGCCGGGACAGGGCGGGTCGAAGATGCCTCGCGGCACGATCATCGGTGCAGAGGAAGCGGCCAACTCCCGGTCGGCGACGAGTCGGCCCGGACAACGCGGTGTCTTCGGAGCGCCGGAGTCGACCGGTCGGCCCGGTTCGAGTACGGGCTCGCCTCGTAGCGGTACAAGCAGCTCTGACGGTGTCACTGGCAGTCCTGCCGAACGCAACACCGCGGCCCGAGCCGAGCGCAATGGCATGACGCGAGGAGGCACCGGTCTCGTGCGCGGACCTGCCGGTCACGGAAAGCCCGGTGAAAACCGGAGCGCGCAAAGGGATTCACGTCCCGACTACCTGACCGAGGACGAAGAGACACACCTGCCCACCAACCCACGGCGCGATGTGCCGCCGGTCATCAACTGAGCGCGAGCGAGGACAGACAACGCCATGAAGTCAGGGACCAGCCGACGAGCCGAGCGGGCTGTGCTCCTCAGGGCGCGCTACGGAAGGCGGGCGCGGGCTGTAGGCGCCGCTGTCGGCGCCCTGGCCGCCGTGAGCATGGGCTTCGCTCCGAGTGCTGCTGCGTACGATGCACAGTCGAAGCAGTGGTATTTGGACCCGATGAAGGCTGAGGAGATGTGGAAGGTCAGCACGGGGAAGGGTGTGAAAGTCGCTGTCATCGACAGCGGGGTGAATGCTGACACCGCCTCCCTGAAGGGGCAGGTCCTGGTTGACGAGGTGCCCAAGTCGGTTTCCTATCACGCTACGGACGACTACACCGGCCATGGAACGACCATGGCTGAGTTGATCGCGGGCACGGGAGCGGGAGGCGGCCTTCAGGGGCTGGCGCCGGGGGCGAAGATCGTGCCCTTTCGTATCGACTTGGAAGGTCTGAAGGGTGCGGAAGAGAAGCGGAAGACACCTGACGACACAGAGGCGATCAGGGCTGCCGCTGACACCGACGTAAAGATCATCAATATGTCGTTCGGTTCGGAGGGGCCGAGTTCCAAAGAGGAGGCAGCTGTCGAGTACGCCGCTTCGAAGGGCAAGCTGCTCATCGCCGCGGTGGGTAACAGTGGCCAAACCGCGGGCACGATTGGCTATCCGGCGGCTTTCCCTTACGTGGTGGGGGTGTCGTCGACCGACGAGTCCGGCACAGTGTCCAAGTTCTCCTCGTACGGAGGCTATGTGGACCTCACGGCACCCGGGCAGGACTTCCCCGGCTGGTGCGATGCGAACTTCCGCTCGTACTGCGACGACGTGAACGGTACAAGTTCGGCAGCCGCCATCGCCTCGGCATCCGCTGCTCTGATCTGGTCCGCTCACCCTGACTGGACGGTCAACCAGGTCACGCGGGCACTGATCGATACGGCTGGTCGTGACTGGCCGAAGAACGATCCGAGCAAGTATCTCGGCTACGGTGCCGTTCGCCCCCGCGTGGTTCTCGCGGACGCGGGCTACGACCCGGGTTCCGCGAATGTGGACCCGCTCGCCAAGGAAAACGGTGGGGATCTGCTGGCCAAGTCGTCGTCCTCTTCTTCGTCCTCATCGACGCCGTCCGCCCCATCCACATCAAAACCCCAGCAAAACACCTCAACCGGCGGCACCTCAGCCGCAGGATCAACCGCCCAGTCGTCCAGCGACAGCAACACGCTCTGGATCGCCCTCGGCGGCGCAGCCGCAGTCATCGTCATCGGTGGTGCCGGCGTAGCCGTAATGCGCGCACGACGGGCCAGGTGACCGCGTTGTCCAACCGGACCGCGCGTCAGTCAACACACAACGCGCGTCAGTCAACACACGACGTGCGTCAGTCAACACAAGAAGGGTGAGCTGACCATGTCCAACAAGCAGAAGCTCGAAGATGCCGCAGTAGTCGATATCCAGAAGCAGATGCTCGACAAGTACGACGGCATCGCCAAGCGCGTGCACGGGCTTCAGGGTGTGATCGACGGGCTTGAGGGCCAGTGGCACGGTATCGGGCGCGCCGCGTTCGACAAGAAGCAGTACGAGATCAATGAGTCGCTGCAGAAGATCGGCACCATTCTTGGTGACGTCATCGAGGCGATGACCGCGACGCGCAACATCAAGGACAGCAAGGAAGACGAGGTCCGCGCGGCGGTCAACAAGATCGACCTCCAGGACGGTGCTCCGACCGTGACGTCCCCGCTGACCTCCTACTGAGCCACCCGGCAGAACGTACCCGCAGAACGTACCGGCAGGACGTAGCACCGCGTCGCACGACGTACGACCACGCCCACCAGCCCCACACGAACGAGACGAGGTAGACACCCATGAGCCGTAACTCCGACGGCCTTTCCGTCACTTATGACGGGCTGGACTTCGCGGCCACCAAGATCGGCAACGAGGCGAAGCAGCTGGAGCAGGACCTCCAGGAGCTCCGCGCGCTGGTCGTGAAGAGCCAGCAGTACTGGGAGGGTGACGCGCAGGGCACCTTCAACGAGAAGCTGCACCGGTGGGACAAGGAAGCCAACGACATCCACACCGCGCTGACCGGCATCGGCCACGTCGTGTACACGTCGGGCGGTACCTACATGGAAGGCGACAAGAAGGCCGCCAGCTACTTCCAGTAGAACAACCACGGCTCGACGTAGAACGTAAAACGTAGAACGTAGAAGCAACTTCAGGGTGGGTGCGCGCGGGAGGCGCCCACCCTGTTGCCGTGCCGAGCCCCTGCACGAGAGGGTGAGCACGCGCCAATGCCGGAGGGCGGAGGGCGGACGGCGGGGAGCGCACGACACATGGCCACGACACGGTGGATCGGCCCCTACGCGATCGTCACCCGGCTCGACGGCAACACCCCCGCCCACATCTCCACCCACGCCTCCGCCCAACCTCCCACCCCCGAACGCCGTTTCATCGCCCGCAGCCCCGACGGTGACCGCACCGTCCTGCTGAGTGCGCCCCTGCCGAAGGCCGACCCGGGGCGGTTCATGGCGGAGGCCGACACCTCGCGGTATCTGCTCGGGCCCTGGGTGCTGCCGGCCGCGGAACTCGCCGCCCCGGGCGGCGCAGCGTGGCACGCCCG
>NZ_JAWOAI010000130.1:0-20926 GCF_033194735.1 Streptomyces sp. W16 | reverse complement strand
CCGCCGGCTCGCCGACGAGGGCGCGTCCGTGCTGGTCACCGACGTGGACGCGGCCGGTGCCGGGCGAGTGGCCGAGGAGATCCGCGCCAAGGGCGGGGACGCGCGTCACCTGGGGCTCGACGTCACGTCCCCCGAGGCCTGGCCCGAGGCGATCCGCACGGCCGAGGAGTGGACCGGCCGCCTCGACCTGCTGCACCTCAACGCCGGCCGCAACCTCCCCGGCGCCATCCACGAACTAGACGACACCTCCTGGCACGACCACCTCCGCCTCGCCCTCGACTCCGTCTTCTACGGCGTCCGGGCCGCCGTCCCGCTGCTCGCGGCGGCCGGCGGCGCGGTGGTCGTCACGGGCTCCGTGCACGCGGTGCTCGGCTTCAGCGGTTTCCCCGCGTACGCGGCGGCCAAGGGCGGAGTCAGCGCGCTGGTACGGCAGTTGGCGGTCGAGTACGCGGGCCGGATCAGGTTCAACGCGGTCGTGCCCGGTGCCGTGGAGACGGGTCTGTGGACGGACGCGCCGGACGAGTACCGGGCCCAGACGGCCGCCCGCACCCCGGTGGGCCGCCTCGGTGAACCCGAGGACATCGCCGCCGCCGTCGCCTTCCTCGGCTCCGACGACGCGTCGTTCATCACCGGCCAGAACCTGGTCGTGGACGGCGGGCGCAGCATCAGCTCGCAGGAGTAGGACCCCCGGTTCCCTCGCTCTTCCCTCTCCCCCCGCTCCCCGCTCCCCGCTCCCCGTAGTCGTCATACCCGTAGGACCCGGAGGTCCGCAGCATGAAAATCACCGGATACGAGCTCTTCCTCGTCGAACCGCGCTGGCTCTTCCTGCGCGTCGACACCGACGAGGGCATATCCGGCTGGGGCGAGCCCATCGTGGAGGGCAAGGCCCACACCACCGCCCGGGCGGTCGAGGAGATGTTCGACTACCTGACCGGCCAGGACCCCGCCCGTATCGAGGAACACTGGCAGATGCTCGCCAAGGGCGGCTTCTACCGCGGCGGCCCGGTCCTCAGCAGCGCGCTGGCCGGCATCGACCAGGCCCTGTGGGACATCGCGGGCAAGACGCACGGCGTCCCCGTGCACCAACTCCTCGGCGGCCACGTCCGCGACCGCGTCCGCATCTACGGCTGGCTCTACGGCGAGACCCCCGAGGAACTCGCCGAGTCGGCGGCAGGCCAGGTCGCCAAGGGCCTGACGGCCGTGAAGATGAACCCCTGCGCCCAACTCGAACCGCTCGCGACCCCCGCGGCGATCGACGCGATCGTGGCCCGGGTGGCCGCCGTACGGGAAGCGATCGGCCCGGACCGCGATGTGGCCCTCGACTTCCACGGCCGCTTCAGCGGAGCGATGTCGAGGCGCGTACTGCCGTACCTGGAACCGCTGTTGCCGATGTTCGTCGAGGAACCGGTCCTCCCGGAATTCACCCGCGACCTGGGCGACGTGGTCCGCGCCACCTCCATCCCCATCGCCACGGGTGAACGCCTCTTCTCCCGATGGGACTTCAGGGAGGTGCTCGGCGCCGGCATCGCGGTGGCCCAGCCCGACATCAGCCACGCGGGCGGCATCTCGGAGACCCGCCGTATCGCCGCGATGGCCGAGGCCTACGACGTGCTCGTCGCCCCGCACTGCCCACTGGGCCCCATCGCACTCGCCGCGAGCCTCCAACTCGACTTCGCCGTACCGAACTTCCTCATCCAGGAACAGTCCCTGGGCATCGGCTACGGCGACAGCAGCGGTCTGCTCGGCTACCTCGCGGACGCCTCCCCGTTCGAGGTGCAGGACGGCTACATCCACCGCCTGACGGCCCCCGGCCTCGGCATCACGGTCGACGAGGACAAGGTCCGCGCCGCCGCCGAACGCGGCCACCGCTGGCGCAACCCGGTCTGGCGCAACGCGGACGGTTCACTGGCCTCCTGGTAGCCCCAAGTTCCGTAAATGGCAGGACTGTTGGCAGGGATGTCGGCAGAGCTGTTGGCTCCACGCTGCCCCGACGCCCTCGCATCCGGCGTCGGGACAGCGCCACACGCTCCAGGCGCACCGGCGGCAACCGGTCATCGCGCCTGGTGAAGAGGGGAATCTCGCCGCACGCAGCGGCAAGGGACACATCCACCCATCCAA
Organism: Streptomyces sp. W16; assembly: GCF_033194735.1. NCBI lineage: Bacteria > Bacillati > Actinomycetota > Actinomycetes > Kitasatosporales > Streptomycetaceae > Streptomyces > Streptomyces sp. W16. The sequence continues at coordinate 18,808 of NZ_JAWOAI010000130.1, read as the reverse complement.
GGAGCGCGCAATGAAGCGTCGCAGATTCGGTTCTCCCGGCGGACCACTTTCCGCCACCCGCCGAAAGCCGGGAATCCTCGCCCTGCTCGCCGCGATGGCGGGCGCCCTGCTGGTCCCCGTCACGGCGACCAACGCGGCGGCGGCAAGCTCGAGTTACTACGTGGACTGCTCGGCCTCCGCCAACGGCACCGGCACCAGCGCCAGCCCCTGGAACTCGGTGACCGGCGTCAACAGCACCACCTTCACCGCAGGCGACAGCATCCTCTTCAAGGCCGGCACCACCTGCACCGGCCAGCTCACCCCCGGCGGTTCGGGCGCCTCGGGCAGCAACATCTCGATGACGTCGTACGGTTCGGGCGCGAAGCCAGTGATCGACGCGGCGGGCGCGACGGGCGCGGTCATCCACCTCCTGAACCAGCAGTACTGGGACATCGGCGGCCTGGAACTGATCGACAACGCCTCGTCCCCCGCCTACCGTTCGGGCGTCCTGGCCGAGAACAGCTCCGGCGGCGTCCTGAACCACATCCGCGTGCACGACATGTACATCCACAACATCGCGGGCTACGGCGGCGGTTGGTACGCGACGAACGCGGGCGTGGGCGTTCAGACCGACCACACGACACCGGTCTCCACGTGGAACGACGTGGTCGTGGAGAACAACACCTTCGACCACGTGGACCGCATAGCGGTGGCGGTGACGCCGGACGCGGACGGCCAGGGCACAGGCCTCACCACCGGCACGGTCATCCGCAACAACACGATGACGTACGACGGCGCGGACGACGTCCTGGTCGTCAAGAACGACGGCGCCCTGATCGACGGCAACAAGGCGGGCTACGGCGGCGCCAAGTCGACCTGCCCGCCCTCCGGCCAGTACTGCAACGGCGCCTCGGCCGGCATCTGGATGTCCGGCAGCAGCAACACCGTCGTCCAGAACAACGAGGTCTACTGCCACATCAACGGCGCCGACGGCACCGGCTTCGACGTGGACTGGGGCAACCACAACACCACGTTCCAGTACAACTACAGCCACCAGAACCTCGGCGGCTTCCTCCTGGTGATGCCCCCCTTCACCATCGCCAACGAGCCCACGTCGACCGTCCCCAGCGACGGCACGGTGGTCCGCTACAACATCAGCGAGAACGACGGCAGCAACTCCGGCTGCCCGACATCGGGCACCCAAACCCACGGCGGCGGAGTACTCCACTTCGTAGGCGGAGTCCCGAACCAGAGCGGCAGTTCGTCCGCGATCCCGCTCTTCTACAACAACACGTTCTCGGTGCGGGACGGCCTGAGCACCCCGATCCTCTACTCCCGCGCGGGCACGTCGATCAGCGGAGCGCTGTCCTTCAAGAACAACGCGATCTTCAACTACGGCTCCGGCAACTACTTCACCACCACCGGCACTTCGACCTACTCCAACAACCTCTTCTACGGCAACCACCCGTCCCGCGAACCGTCCGACGCGGCCAAGGTGACGTCGGACCCGGAGTTCCGCAACGCGGGCAACGCCAACACGTCCTCGTCGTACACAGGCAAGAACGCGTACCAGGTCCACCCGTCGTCCCCGGTGATCAGGGCAGGCGCGGTAATCGCATCGAACGGCGGCTACGACGCGTACGGCAACGCGGTTTCCGCTACGGCGGCCCCCAACATCGGCGCGTACAACGGCACCGGCGGCAACCTGCTGTCCAACGCGGGCTTCGAGACGGGGAGTTTGTCCCCCTGGACGCAGGCGAGCGGTACGGCGTCGTCGGTGACGGCGTCCAACTCCCGTACGGGAGCTGACGCGTTGACGACAGCGGCGAGCGGCAGCGGCGCGAACCAGGCGCTGACGGGCCTTACCCCGTCGACGACGTACTTGCTGACGGGCTGGGGCAAGGTGGCGACGGCCGGCGAAACGCTCGCGATAGGCGTCAAGAACTTCGGCGGCACGGAGACGTACACGAACGTCGCGTCGACGTCGTACTCGCAGGCGGCGATCGTGTTCACCACGGGTGCGTCGTCGACAACGGCCACGGTCTACTGCTGGAAGAACGCCGGTGGAACGGGGGCGGGTTACTGCGACGACCTGGCGGTGGAGCCGCTCTCGTCGTCGACGAACACGGTCACGAACCCGAGCTTCGAGACGGGCGCACTGACACCGTGGACCCAGAGCACGGGCACGGCGTCGAGCGTGGCCGCGTCGAACGCCCGCACCGGCACGTACTCGCTCCAGACCGGGGTGACTGCGAGCGGCGCCATCCAGACGGTGAGCGGCCTTACGTCCGGCGGCAGTTACCTGCTGGCGGCCTGGGCGAAGGTGGGCACGGCCGGCGAGGAGGTCGCGGTCGGCGTGAAGAGCTTCGGCGGCACGGAGACGTACCTGCGGGGCTCGACGACGACGTACACCCAGGAACCGATCTTCTTCACGACGGGCGTCTCCAACACGTCGGCTTCGGTGTACTGCTACAAGAACTCCGGTTCGGCGGCGGGGTATTGCGATGACTTCACGGTGGTGAAGCTGCCGTAGTACGGCTGAGCAGGGGACAACCCCCGGGTTAGTGACCCGGGGGTTGTCCGCTGAGCGTTGAGGGGAACATGGGCCAGACCACCCGCGCCAACGGCGATCACTGGCGGGCCCGTTGTCAGTGCCTACGACTATGGTCGCAAGCGCGCGGCCGGCTTCCGGGGGTTCCAGCTCCGTAAGGAATGGTTGCATCCCCGACCTGTCCGGGGGCGGCCCGGAGAACACGTCCGGGACCCAACCGACGGTCGGGCTTAGCCGATGACCAAGCAGTGACCTGCCAGCGCCGGCCGCGCACGATCTGCTCCCGCGGGGCAGGTCTCTCAAAGGTGTTGCTTGCCCCGGCTGACAAGTCGGCTGATGCCACTACGAGTTCGCATCCTGCCGGCGTCGAACTCCACCCTGCTGTCGGCCTTGGGTATCACCGTGATGTCGGCGAGCACATCCTCCGCGGCCCGGCTCAGTAACGCACTGAACAGCGGAGAAGCCGCAGGATCAGCAGACATCCGGCTGATGCTCTGAGCTTGGGCAGATGCGATCAGTAGCGGCACTCGATCTGGTGCGGTTGTGGTGCGGCCATTGCGAGACGGCATCACGGTCAGTGCTCGCGGCGCCCGCATTCAGCCGGGTAGAGGCTGGAGCCCGGAGTGACCTCGGACGGTGTTTGCCTGAGGTGGATGCACGCGCTGCCTGAGGCATCAGCCGTCAGCGTGTCGACCCAGACAGTCGGAGCAGGCGGCTCGACCGACGAGGTGTGCAGTTCGGCTTCGACCGGCGCCTGAAACGACGTGCCTTCGAAGACGGCGATGGCTGCCAGGCTGCCGTCGGGCTGGACCTCCGCTTCCTCGATGGTCAGCCGCCAGTGGAGCTCTGCCTCTGACAGGAGTTGTCTGCCGCGGATCCCGTGGGCGAGAAGAGCGCTGCGACGGCCGCGAATATGACGTGCCACGGCACAGCAGAGCGGGACGTCGGTGCCGTAGGGAGTGTCCACCCGGTTGTGGCCGGCGGTCGGGAGGTAGTCGAGGGCGTTCGCCAGGAGTCCGAGGGCCGCGTCCTTGATGCGTGGACGCCGGCCGTGCTCGACGAGGTCCAGCAGGATCGGGGTGGCTGCGTAGGCTGCCGGGAACACCATGGCCGCGTGACCGCACACGAAGCCGCCATCGGCGAGGACGGATGTTGCGTCGCCCGTCTCGTTGACCGTGGTGGAAACCGCCAGTAGCCGTAGCGCGTGAGCGACCCGTTCCGGATCGTCGCAGCGATGCCACGTCGGGTTGGGTATCGCCGACCAGTTCACAGCATCTATGGCATCGAGGAACACGCCCGCATTCTGCCGGACCGGTGTGAATCCCCGCTGTTCCTCGCCCTGTCCGGTGTTCTGTGGTGCACGGGCGTTGTCAGTGGCTGCCCGTACGCTGCGGAGCGTTGGGTCGGTCTGCTGTCTCGGAAAGGCGAGCGCGCGACCAAGGGGGGTGGCTCAGAAGAGATCCCCGAGCCACGTCGGTCCGGGAGCTCGTGAAGCTTAGACACCACCCCCCTCCCAACAGCCACCGAGAGGCCCCGAACCGAGCGCGGATCACTTCTTACGACGCCTGCCCGCTTCTTCAACTCGGCCTGGCCGCGCTTCGTCCAGTCACCCTGATGGAGGTGGCAACGCGCCGTGCCCTTCACCGTCTTGTTCTGACAGCGGCGTCCGGCCGCCGTCGGCCAACCGCACTTGCCCTGCTTCCACTCACCCACGGTTTCTCCCCCTCTCGCCCGTTCGCTTGGTGCCCGGGCGTCCAGCGTCTGGCAGGTAGCCGACGCGGAGGAGGGCGTACGGTCGGCGGAGTCGGGGTGATGCGGGTGCGCGCGGGTCGGTACGTCGGGGCGCTAAACCGGGTGGATGCAACTCCCTTGTGGTGGTGGGGTGTTGGGGTGCGTGCGGGGGAGGCGGTGTCACTCCTCTCCAGGTGGGATGAAGCGATCAGCGCTCTCGGCGTCGTCCACGTGGGCTCTGAGGGGAGCAGGCCTCAACGAACGGTGCAGTTTCAGCCTGAAACTGTGGGGCCAGGTACGGGTGCGCGCGACGAGGGCGGAGGGGGTTTTGCGCCATGGTGTGGTGTTCAGTGCAGATGAGGCGATCGTGATTCGGCCAAGCCTGCGCCGAGAGTCTGGCTCTCTATAGTCCTCGAACTAGTGTTCCCTTATTGCCGGATCGACCGACCGGCATCGAAACGGGAGGGAACACCTATGCGCATAGCAAGACCCCTGTCCGTAATGGCTGTTGGCTTGGCCGCAGCCGCTGTTCTGGGTTCCAGCACGTCGGCCTCGGCGGTGACGCCGGACGCCGCGAACAACCCGCACCCTTCAGTGGGGCACGTGATGGTGGACGGACACCGTGTGGTGACGGGGACCACCATCGGGGAGTGGGGCAGGACGACGAAGGGCGAGTTGTACTCCTTCACCTACAAGGCTGGTGACGCCAAGCCCGCCAAGCCCGCCGGGCCCGCCGCTCCGGCGGCGGCGAGCTGCTCGGTGTACATCTCGGACGTCTCGTTCCACGGGGCCGGCGCCGGGGCGTGGTTCCAGTGGGAGACATCGCAGGCGTGCAGCGGCTCGTTCGGCTCGCAGAAGCTGCAGACACAGATGTGGCGCAGCTCGTGGAGCGGACCGCGCGGCTACAACAACTGGCACGGCACGGGACTGACCTCGAACAGCTTCATCGACTACGGATGGTCGACGGACTGCGACGACGGGGGCGGCACCTACACCTACTACCCTGTGATGCAGGGCTACGCCAGCGGGATCGGCTGGGGCCCCAAGACCCGCTCCGACAACGATCTTCGCAAGGGATGCGGGACCAGGTCTCCGAATCCGTAGGAGAGACGCATGGGCGAACAACCCCCCACCCGGTACTCGCCTGAAGGTACGCCCCTGGGGCGTACCGCGAACGACATCAGGTTCACCACCAGCTACTCCACCGAGACCCCACGGGCCCGCAAGCTGCGGTGGCTGATCAGGGACGTGTTTCGTCGGCCGGTGAAGAACAGCAGGTAACCCACTGGCATGCGAGTGCCGGGCGTGAACGGGCCCTCTCCGCGGGAAGACCTCGTGGGGAGGGCCTACTGCCGTCGGGAGAGGTGGGTCGAGCGCTGGAGGGTGATCGTTTACTGAGGACCATTCCGGCTTGTGTCCAATTGGTCGACAAAGTTCGGGAGTTCCTAGATCTGGTGGTGGAGGGGCGGGTTGGGCGCGGGACGTTCACCTAGGTTCATGGGCGGCTGGCCGTCTACGGGGGGACCGCTTAAGGTCTCCTTGAACGCCCGTGAACGAGGGTGAATAAGGCGGCCGTGAGCGAGATCCGCCCCTTCTCGTTGGAGCGCTGGTCCTGAGGGAGCGCGTAGGCCGGTCTGGCCAAATAGACATGCTTGTCGGGCTTCTTGGTATGTCCTCACACTTCCGGCATGGTGTATCGGTGCCGTGCGCAGACCGACGACGGGACGTTGTGCAAGAACCGAGTGACTGGTCCAGACATGCGGTGTCACTACCATCGCGGTCGGCCGGCTGGACGCGTCCCCACGCCCCGTAAACAACCTGCGAAGAGGGCCCAGCCCCCGCGCCGAGCACCGCGACGGTCGACCACACCCAGGGCCGCCGCTCGGCCTCAACTACGCCCCCAGCCTCGCACGACACAAGTCGCCCGAGAGCAGCAGAAGGCGGTGGAAGCCGCACGGTTGTGCCTGGACGTCATCGAAAATGGCGGCACCGCAGTCATCGCCGAGCGGGCGTCCGACTACGTCTCGGACGAGACGTGGAAAACACTCGTCAAGCGCCACCGCCGCAAAGGCTGTGACGATCTCGCAGAGTTGGCACGTGGCATCCTCAAGGGCAAAGACAGGTTGCACGAAGTCGTTGGCCGCGCAGCCGGCGGTCTCTTCGGTCTGCTGGGGCGCCCCAGGATCGAGCGTGTCTTTGCCCAAGAGCTGGCCCGGAGGATTCCGCTGCCTTTCGATGCGAAACTCGTGGCAGCGGCACGGGGCTTACAGATCGCCGGCATCTACATCTGCGTCGTGGGCAACAGGGATTTGGCCGAATGCGCCTGCCTGCGAGATGTGCTCAAGGTCGAAGGCAAGGAACGCCTACAGCGACTGATACAGAGCGCGCTGGAAGACTGGCAGCAGCTTCCGCGCCGCATGCGCGATGGCACAGCCTCGACATGAGGGATCCTGCGGGGCCGCGTGATTCTTGGCGTTGACTCTCAACTTGAGAAGCTCGGGTCTGGTGAGGTTCCTTGGTCAACTTCCCAAGATCGTCTCCCGAGCTGCGCGTGCCCAGATGGCCTGCTGGCGGAGCATGAAGCCCATACGATTCCAGTGGAAGAGGACATGCCGGGCCAGGATGCTGCGCGTCCCGAGGGTGAGCTGTCCTTCACGTCCGGCGTGGCCGAGGGCACGGCCGCCACGTTCGATCCCGGCAACCCATTGGGCGATGGGTGCGTTCGGACCGTCAAGTGCGAGGGCAGATCCGGCGTCGATCGCGAGTAGCCGGTGCACTCTGCCCGTCATTGCGGTGACGTGCTCGACTTGGACATCGTCGGGGAGGGGGCGTGCTGCTTCGACACGTGCCCAGACATCGCCCTGCTCACCCCACTCTTGGCCGGCGGCGCGTAGGAAGAGGCTGACGACGAGGAGGGAGGTTGCCTTGGCGTCGAGACCACGATCGTCCGTGCTGTTGCGGTGTAGATAGTCGAGGGCGCCGACGCTGTCCGTGTGGAACAGGTTGTGGGCGATGCCTACGCCGATCGGGCCGCCGAAGGCTGTGGTTTCTGGCTCGTACGGTGATGGCCACCAGCGGTTGACCAAGCTCCGTGAGACCGCGTTGTCGAGGGCTTCGCCGATCTGCCGCGCCATGTCCTCGGCAGTCGTCGCAGAAGAGGGGACGACTCGTAGGCGCCAGCAGGGGTGCTTGCGTACGAACCACCAGTCGCCGAGCGTTCCGTTCGCCGTCTGCTGTCGCAGGAGTGGCAGGAGGTGGGCGTAGAAGGTGCGCTCGGCAGTCGAGTAGTCGGTGAACTCGATGTTCACCTGTCGCCAATGGGCCGGTTCGGATTGTGCGTTGAGGGCGGCTTGCCCAGCCGCCCGGTACCGTTCGGCGGCCTCCGAAAGGAGATCCACGGACGAGCCCACTCGTGCGGCGGCCTCCGTGATCGAGGCGCCGGTGAGGACGGCCAGGACGGCCTGCTCGACGGCGCTGTTGTCGTGCGGTGGATCCATCCAGAATCCTTCAGCGGCGGGCATCAGATGAGAAGCAGACAGGCGTCCCAGCCGCCCATCGGTGTGCCTGCTTCGGCGTCTTCGAAGGCGAGGTCCGCGCCGACTGCGCCTTCCAGGAACCCGGACTCTGTGGGAGGACCTACAGAGAGGAAGCGGTGGGTGAGCTGGGGCAGGTGGTCGGTGAAGAGGTGTGGTTCGTCGGCGTCCATGGCGACGCGTTGGACGACACGTAGGAGGCCGCCGACACCGTGACACAGACCGCGGTTGGTGAGGTGGTCGAGTTGGAGGGAGTCGGACAGGCAGTGCAGGAGCGCTCGTTCGGCCATGAGCCTGCGGTCCGTGTCACCCAGGGCGAGGGCGGCGAGTTGCTGGGCGCGGGCCAGGCCGGGGGTGCCGTAACACCAGGACGGCGCCGCTGGGCGCACGGGGCTCGCGGTGGTATCGGTGATCCAGCGTGGCCATCGGGTTCCGCGGTGGTCGCTGACGCGTATCCGGTCCAGCCAGCGGCAGATACGGATCATTGCCTCCTGGTGGCCGGGCACGGTGATGCCGCGCAGGTGGGCGAGTGCGAGGAGAGCCAGGGGTCCGGTGATGCCGTGGGCCAGCCCGGCGTTGGCGTGGCCGCCGGGGGTGGGGGTGCCGAGGTCGACGGGGCTGTGGCCCACCCACCAGCCGGGCCGGGGGCGCCCGTCGGGGCCAGGGAGCGGCTCGGTCAGGCGCACGAGGTATTCGAGGACGGCTTTGATCTCTGCACCGTCGGGAGCGCGGCGCAGGAGGAGGGCGCCGAGGCCCGTGAGGCCACGTAGTAGGTCGTACTCGGCGAAGCTTGCGGGTCGGCCGTGGTCGATGCGGGTGCGGGCTGCTTCCAGTCGGCGGCGGGTATGGGTGGTCACGATCCGATCGAGGGTGTTCAGGGCGCCGACGTACAGGTTGCTGCTGGCGGCGGCCAGGTGCAGGACGTACGTCATCGCGGGTGCGCCGAGAAAGAGGCCCGCTGCGTCTCCGTCGAACAGAGGGCCGACGGCAGCGAGTTGGCGGTGGACGTCCTGCCACGATCCATTGCCCTGGCGGGCGTGCTCGATGTGGAGCAGGGCGATGCCGAGAGGGCCGTGGGCGAGCGACTGCCGGAAGGCGCTGTCCTGCTTGACGGCGTTGGTCACCGTGGTACTCCTTCGGTGCGCGCGTTCCAGGACAGGGCGGCGGTGCGGGCGAGGCGGCGGCAGATGGCCTCGCTGTCGGGATCGATGCCGGCTGCGCGGTTGTGGTGCATGTGCAGCAGGGAGGGCAGGACGGCGGTCGGTTCGGCGCCGTGGTCGGCGAGCGTGGTCCGGTACGTCTTCAGCGCGCGGCGGCGGTGGGCCCAGGCGACGACGACGTGTTCGCCGCCGGGCAGGGCTCGTAGTGCGGCGAAGTCGTTGTCCGGGGTGGTCAGTTGTATGGCAAGGGTTTGGAGATCACGCGAAGGCATCTCGCCCTCTCCCTTGAGTAGATGTTCGGTCAGCCAGTGGTTCCTGGCTGCCGGGCTGTCGGTGAAGGCGGCGGCGATGTCCACGAAGCTCGCGGCAGTGACAGCCGACTGCAGACGGGGCGGAAGGCCGAGCATCAGTTGGGCGATCGCGGCCGAGGCGTCGGCGGCGAAGGCGTGTTCGGCGGCGGCCAGGGTGTCACCGGTGCCGTAGCGGCCGGTCTCCGGTTCGTCGGTGTCCCACTGGATACGGCGGATCAGCCCGTCGTCCCGGAGCGCCGCCGCCCAGGCTCCGACGTACTGTGCGGTGGTGCCGAAGGAGTCCGGGTTCGGCAGCCGGAGCCGTAGGCGCAGGTGGGTTTCTGGATCGCTGTAGCGCGCGTACCACCACAACGGTTCGCTGCCCTCCCGGTTCTGCAACAGCGTGGGCAGGTGAGTGGTGAGGATCTCCGGGGTGCGTTCGGAGTGGCAGTAGATCTTCAGGTACGCCCATGCCGAAGTGCCCGGCAGGCGGCTGCTGTCGCGCCGTACGACCGCTGTCGTTCGGGGGTGGTGGACCGCTGGCGGAACAGTGGAGGCGAACGGCATGGTGATCTCGTGGGCGCGGCCGAGCCAGCCGTACACCCCCTCCTCGGGCGCCTCGTGCAGCGTCGCTGTGCCGGTGCGCTCCAGTTCCATGCGCAGGAGCTGTTGGTGGGTGGGGTGGTCGAGGTCGAGTCGGAGGCGCTGGTCGTCGGAGCCGAGGAACACGGTGCGGGTCACGCCGTAGCGGCAGCGCCAGTCGGTGAAGCGGCGTAGCCAGTCGGGACGGTCGTCGTGAACGAGGTCGCGCGTCCTGAGGCGCCAGCAGGCGGGCGAGAGGATGGTGCGGCCGACGCGGACCTCGGGCAGGAACGGTAGCCGGGCGGCTGCTCCCCACGCGAAGGGAGCCAGTACCGCACTGTGTGAGCGGTGCACTTCGGTGAGGAAGCGGACCAACGGGTGGGTGGCGTTGGTGAGTTCGACGGCGTTCATCACCGACGGTTCGACGAGTCGGCCGGTGGACAGCGAGACTAAATAGAGGCGCTGGGAGTCCGCAGTCACGGCGAGGTCGTCCAGGTCGAGCGTGGCGGCGAGGTTGTGCTCGCCCAGCGAGAGCACATGCCGTACGACGTCGGGGGCTCGGCTGACGTTCTGGGTGCGCAGCCGGAGCGGCGGGCTGGAGATCTGTACGCGGTCCGTGTCGGCGGTGAGTGTCGGCAGGGACGCGTACGCGGACGTCATGCGGTCGCGGTCGGCCGGCTCCAGCAGGGTCAGGAATCGGCCGGTCGTGGTGCCTGCCGCCTGGGAGAGCCCGGCGAGGCTCAGCGTGTATCGGCCCTGGTTCAGGGCGCTCAGGGAGGTGGCGAGCACGGAGAAGCACAGCTCGACATGGGCGGGGACCTGGGTGACCTCGCCGACGGCGAGCGCGGCGAGGTCCTCTTCGGCCAGCGTGATCTCGCGTGCCTGGTTGATCGCGGCGTCCTGGGCGAGGGCGAGGAGGTGTTCGTCCCGGCGGGTGGTGGCCTGGACGGGACGCTTGAGGAGGGAGCCGCGGTAGCCGGCCGGGAATCCGAGGCCGATGTCGGGGTCGGTGACGTCGCGGACGGGCACGAGGGCGCCCATGCTGTAGCGCTCCAGGAAGCGGGCGCGGTAGTCCTGCCAGGCCGGAGGCCCGTCAGGGTAGGGCGAGATACGGGCCATGACCTGGAGGGCCCGTTCTGCTTCCCGTGCGACCGCGGTGGGCAGGTCGACATCGCAGTCGGGCCGCAGATTCACCACCAGGGTCCGCCCGTTCACGCCGGTCGCGGCTGTCATGCGCTTCGTGGCCTCGCTGCGGAGGGTTCGCTGCTCGTTGGCCGGAGCGTGGTTGTGGCGGATCAGGAGCTGGTGGATCCGGCGGAGGTGCCCGGCTGTCTCCGCCTGGAGACCTGTGCTGAAAGAGTCGAGTTGGGCCACCAGGTGGCCGAGTGCGTCGTCGCAGGTCATGGGCGCCCGCAGGCTGGTGATGAGGATCCGGTGGGCGACGAGGTCCCGAACCATGCCCTCGATCACCGGTGTGGGTGTGCTGGGGTAGCTCGCCTGTAGCTTGGCGACGATGTCCTCGACAGCGATCGGCGCGCGGGCGAGTTCGAGGACTGCGTCGGCAGCGGGGGTGCGGCGCAGGGTGACCTTGGCAGGACCGTCCCTACCCGGTTGGTGCGGTACGGCGATTCTGGTGCCCCGGACGACGCAGGTGTGATCGGCGATCACGGGCAGGCGCCGCAGCAGGTCGGTGTTCTGCTCCAGGGCGGTGACGATCTCCGTGAGCCACTCGGCGTCCGCTCGGACGGACGCCTGGTGTTCGGTACCCCATCGCACCTGGGCGCGGTTTCCGAGTTGTACGGGCGCGGGGCCGGCGAACAGACCGAAGGGCGTGGCGCGGTGTTGCATCCGCAACAGGTAGCGCATCAGCGAGATGACAGCGCGCCGGACGGTGCGAGGCCGCTGGTTACGGCCGTCGAGTACGCCGTGCACGGCCTCGACCAGCAGCGGGCTGGCGACCTTGATGGCCGCCACTATGGCTTCGTCCGCCCAGACCTCGCCGATCCACTCCCGCCAACGCTCGATGTCCCCGGAGGCGTTGCCGCCGAGGTCCGGCCAGGGAGGCTGTGGGGCAGTCAGCGGCCGTACGGTTGCTCTGATCAGAACCGCGTCGACGGCGTCGTACATCGCAATGCCTCCTTCGTTCGTCGTCTCGTGTGGCGAGGGGCGGTGCCGGTTAACTTGGCCCCGCCCCTCAGCGGTTGATCAGCCGCCGATGCAGGTGCTGTTGGAGCAGGCCGACTGACAGGTGGACGTACAGCCGTCGCCGGTGTCGTTCAGCAGGCCGGGCACGACTGGGGCTGACGCGATGGTCTCGATGTCGAGGTCGAAGTCCGTATCGGTGCCGGACGTGAAGTCCGTAGCGGCCTTGAGCGTGGTGCTGCCCTGCGGTGCCATCTCGATTCCTCCTGTGTGGATGGGTGGGATGTGCCTTGTTACCCGACCCGAGGCGCTGTCGGCGCTACGGCCAGGTGATCAGGACCCGCGTGTGCGGGCGGTCGACGACGCGGCCCGAGGGAAGCTGCGCGTCCGGTGTGCCCGCCGGGTGGATCTCGATTCGGGCTCGGTCGCCGCGGTGCTCGCGGTCCCAGACCTGGATCTCCTCGACCAGGCGCTCGGCGACCTTCTGGCCCTGCGGCCCGTGACCGATGGCGCCGAGCTCGAACCGGTCCGGGGTGTCGGTACGGCGCACGGTTCGGTAGGCGAAGCTGTCCCCGTCGACGAGCGTGGGCACGCCGAGGGGCGACGCCGAGGCGACCAGGCCGCGGTCGCGGGCGGCCGGTGTCGCGGCCAGGAGCGGCAGGTTGTCCAGTGCGGTCGTCAGCCACAGGTCCAGGTGCTCGCTGGACTCGTCGCCGGCGAGTGTCACTCCGGACCATGCTTTGACGCTGGGGCTGCGCAGGGCGGCGCGCAGTCCGTCGGCGTCCGGCTCGGGGTGACCATCCAGACGCAGGCCCACTTCTTCGCCTTCGGCGTCGTGCAGGAGGACCAGGCGAACGCGGTTCTCGCCGACGCCCTGCATGGGCACGAAGCCGCACAACTCGACGCTGTCGCTCAGCAGTTGGTCGCCGTGGCGGACGAACGCGACAGTACGGGTCATGCCACGCATCCGCAGGGGCACGACGATGCGGCCGCCGTTGACGAGTTGCTCGGTCCAAGCCGGCGGGATGTCGGCGGCCTGGACGGTGACGAGAATGCGGTCGTACGGAGCGTGGTCGGCCATGCCGTATTCGCCGTCGGCGGTGACGACGCGCACCTGCTGGTCGTAGCCGGTCTCCGCCAGGAACTTCTCAGCGCGTGCGGTGACGTCGCGGTCGATGTCCATGGTGACGACGAGGCTTTCGGGGCCGACGATCTCGGCGATATAGGCGGCGTTGACGCCGCCGGAGCCGATCTCCAGTACCCGCATACCGGGCCGCAGGTCGGCCTGTTCGATCTGCATCGCCTGGATGCGGGCGGCGGACACCGAACTGATGGCCACGCCGTCGGAGTCCTTCTTCGTGATCGCGGCGTACTCCGTCTGATAGGCCGTGGCCAGGTCCAGTTCGAGGGTGGCCAGATGCCGGGGGACCTTGCGGAACGCGGCCACGACATGCGGGCTACGGGCGGCGTCGAGTTCGATCAGTTCTCGGACCATCGCGTCGCGGAGTTGCTGTGCGGCTGCGGGGGCTTCCTCGTGGTGGGTGGTCATGTCGGGGACGTTATTCACGAGCTCTCTCTTTCTCGGCGATGTCTGCCGAGCCTGTGGCGACGCGGGTCCCAGCCGTGTCCAGCAGCGGTGCTCGCGTCGATTCCGGGTAGAGGCACGACGCAGCTTCCGGAAGTGCGGGTTGGCCCACCTGTGAGGTAGCCACGGGGCTCAGCGATCGGCTGCACCAGACCCACTTGCCCCTACGGCTTCGTCGCGTACGGCATCCCCAGTCGTCAGAGAACGCCTCGACCAGGGATAACCCGCGGCCGGACTCACCCTCGGTGGACTGGGTGCGAGGCACCGGCAGGCCGGGAGAGGTGTCGGCGATCTCGGCCAGGATGGTGTCGTCTCGCTGCTGCAGAACCATCACGATGGGGCCCTCGCCGTGTTGCACGGCGTTGGTCACAAGCTCCGACACGACCAGGACCATGTCGTCGGCCAGGTCGCCCAGGCTCCAGGACGTCAGGGTGTCGCGCGTCGTCCTACGTGCCTTGGATGCCGCGCGCGGGTCGGATTCCAACGGGATGGCGATCGCTCTCAGGACGTGGCCGGCGGTCGTACTTGGTCGGGGAATCGTCATCATGCCCACCTGTGCAGAGTGTCCCGGACCCGCCGTACCGTCCGTGTGCTGTTGTCGAAGGTGCCCAGAGCAGCGTTAACGCGTGGTCCACCGGCCGGAGTTGTCGATGGCTTCGCGGGTAATCGCACGGCCCAGGTCTGGCCGCGCGGCCGGTGGGAGAGCGGCCGTCTGTCCTGGAAGGCCGGTGGGGGGCTTTCCTGCTTCACGGCGGTGCTCCTTGGGAAGAGACGGACTGTTCGGACGGGGCGCCTTCTGCGACGAGTACGTCGCCAGTGCTGGCGTCTTCGCACTCGGTGACGGCGATCAGAGTGATGCCGGTGCGGATGTCGTCGCCATGGCCCAGCGGGTAGCGTCTGCCGCTCTTCCAGGTGACGCACGTGGCACGCGGGTAGCTTCGAAGTGTCGTCTGCTCCAAGGCGGTTGCGGCTCCTTCGCATGCCGGGGTCCCCTGCATGCGAAGGAGCCGCAGACCAAAGGCCGACGATGGTTGGTCAGTGGTCTTCTTTGGCCGAGAGGGGCCGATGATGGATGAACGTCCCAGGACGCTGCTCAAGGCCCTGGTGGCCCAACGTCACTGGCGCTACGGCGACTTCGTGGGCCACTTCACCCGCACCGCCGAGAAGGTCATCAAGAAGGGCACCGCGAACCCGACGATCTCCGAGGCGCAGTTCCGCCGTTGGACCGCGGGCGCCATCCGGACCCTGCCCGGCCCGGACGCCTGCCGGGTACTGGAGGAGATGTTCGGCGTCAGCGCCGCCGCCCTGTTTCAGGCGCCTCCCTCAACCGAGTCACCCGTACCCGCGTTCAGCCTGAAGGACGAGATCGACATGACCGCACGCGACGCGTCCAACGAGGCCGGTGCCGCCGCCTCCGCGTCCATCTCCGACACCACAGTCGACCAGCTGCGCGACGACGTCGCCGAACTCGCCCGCCGCTACCACTCCTTCTCGGCATTCGAAATCCTCCAGACCGCGCGGAAGTTGAGGGAGGAAGCCGAACAGCACCGCGACCACACCCAGGTCCCCGCCCAGCAGCAGGACCTGCTGATCATCGCCGGACAAGCCTGCGCCCTGCTGTCCGCCGCAGCCTTCGACCTCGGCTCGCTCGACGGCGCCACCCGTCTCGCCCGGGCCGCTGCTCTGTACGGCGAGACCGCCCGCTTCACCCCGCTGCGGGCCTTCAGCGGCGGTGTCCTCGCCTACATCGCCTACTTCTCCGACCGGCCCGCCGAAGCAGCGCAGATCGCCCAGCGCGCCCAGATGCTCACTGGGCTCGGAGACGTCGCACACCGTCGCCTGGCGGCCATCGAGGCACGCGCGCACGGCCACCGAGGCGACGCTGCCTCGGCCCAGCAGGCGCTCAACGCCTCTCGGCAGGAAGGCCGTGGGCACATCGACGACCTGCACGACGGCGTGGCGGGCGAGTTCGGCTTCCCCGCCGACCGACTGGCCATGTCCAACGCCTCGACCTGTCTGCTGCTCGGCGACGGCGAACAGGCCGAGGCCGCTGCCCGCACGGCACTCGATCTGGTGACCGGCAAGCCCGAGGCCCTCCGCTCCGCACGCGTCGTGGGTGGGGCTGCCGCGGACCTGGCCGCAGCCCGGCTCCTGTGCGGTGACCTCGACGGTGCCGCCGACGCTCTCGAACGCGTCTGGATCGTGCCGGGCGAGCAGCGCGCCACGGGTCTGTTGACCCGCACCACGCGCGTCCGCCGCGCACTGACCGACGAGCGGTTCCGACGGGCGCCCCTCGCCGACGAAATGGGCGAGCGCCTGGAACACTTCAGCCGCCTCGCCGCTCAGCACCAACTCGGCGTGGGAGCCGGTGCGGTGGCCGTCCTGGAGGGATGAGCCGACTCAGGAGGTGGAGGCCAGAGCAGCGAGGATCTTGGCCTCCTTTTCAGAGGCTATTCCGTGCTCCGCCCAGCGGGGGTGATCCACCGGACGCCCGTCGGCCCGCAGCCAGGCCCACGTGTCCGTGATCGTCTCGGTCAGCGGGCGGCACCGCAGCCCGGCCGCCACCGCCTTGCTGGAGTCCACCGACCACACGCCAGCGTGGGTACGCCAGAGGGGCAGCTCGGTCCACTGCCGGACCCCGTGCTCGATGAGCACCTCGGGCTCCACCCACACCGGGTGGCCGTCCGACTCGGTGACGGCAAGGCAGGCGAGCAGGAAGTCTCCGAACCCGATCCCCTCCGGATGGGCCAGGTTGTAGGCGCCGCCGCTGCCGGCAGCCGCCTGCTCCAGGGCGAAGGCCGCGACATCGCGCACGTCGACCGGCTGGATGATCCGGTCGGCCGGAGCAGGCGCCAGCACCGGTCCACCCCGGCCGGCCCGGTTCAGCCACCAGGGCAGCCTGCCCACGTACTCACCCGGCCCGAGGATGACCCCCGGCCGCAGGAACACCGCCCCATCGCCAAACGCCTCGGCGACCGCCCGCTCCCCGCCGGCCTTCTGGAACCCGTACTTGGTGGGCGACCCGTCCGCGCCGGTGTAACCGAAGGACTCGTCCGCGTCCGACGGACACTCCAGCACCTCGGACCCCTCGGTCAACCTGTCGTGCGGCCACCCCGCGTACACCGACACGGTGGACACGTGCACCCATCGAGCCACCGCGTCGCGCAGGGCTTGTGCGGCCAGCCGCACGTCGCGCGGCGGAAACTCGGAACTCGACGTATCGATCACCGCGTCCCAAGGTCCTTGGGCAGCAAGCCGGTTGAGATCCCCGACCTCCGTACGGTCACCGCGGACTGCACGCACTCCCGGTACATCGCGACCGGACTGGCCACGACTGAACGTCGTCACATCCCAGCCACGGAGCAGCGCTCCTTCGACGACGCACTTGCCCAGGAACCACGTGCCACCCAAGACCAGAATCCTCATACCCAAGATCCTGCCCTCCTGCGGGGCAAGGGAGAAGAGGGGCGCCGTTCACCCGGGGCCGACAGGAGAGTCCTGAAAGGACTGGTGCGCTGCTGCGAGCGCGGTACCTGCATGTGCCGGACGCGAGGCTGAAGGACGTGGCCCCGACGATTGCTGAAGCCATCTGGGCCCCGGAAACCCCGGCTTTGGACAAAAATCAGGACAACGAGGCTTGAGGGCAACGTTGATGGGCTTCACCGCGAACGGTGGAGCCCATCAACATCCTGCCTGGTGAGGCACTGGTGGAGAATACGAGATTCGAACTCGTGAGGGGGTGCCCCCAACACGCTTTCCAACTGTGGTGGTGTCACCGGGGGCACCGTACAGGGGTGTTCACCTGGGTTCATGGGCGGTTGGACCGGGAGACGAGCCCTGCGTGCGGTCCTTCCTGAACGGCCGTGAACTGGGCTGAACGAGACGGAAACTGAGACGGAGAGACACGCAGGGTTGAAACGCCTGAGCGGCGGGATCGCTGGTCTGACACCTTCGTCCGTACAAGGATGCTGGCATGCGCTGCACCCGTGAAGAGTACGAGATACTCAAGTTGACTCGCCGCTATGTCACGCGCGACCGTCGGTATCTCAAGCTCGGCGGCGCACTTCTCGGTATGAGTGGGCGCGACCGAGCCAAGTTCATGCGGAAGCTGGGCGAGGCTGCCGGTGAGATCAGTCCTCGTGAACTGGGCGTGCTGCTCGACCGAGGATGGCGCGAGAGGGGAACGGCCGCCTGGCTCATCGCCGTTGCCGGCAGAACCGAGTTCCGGGAACGTCTCGGCGAACTTCTGCTCGCCAGTGCGGGGCCCTTCGCGGGGCAGGCGTACTGCGTCGCCCTGGCCACCTTCGGCACCTCCGCCGACGCCGACCTCCTGGTCGCTTACCTCGACCGCTACCTGCCTCGCCTTGACCTCGACTACGACCAGACGGACGCCCTTGGCGCGCTCTTGTTCCTCGACGCCAAGCTCGGTGCCGACCGCACGGCCCGGTTCCTCGTCCCGGGCGGACTCTGGCAGCAGTGGATCGACGGGCCGGCCAGCAAGGCACGCGACGACCCCGAAGACCCCGACGAGTACCGGGAGTTCATCGGGATGCTCTGCGCTTTCGCTGATGAAGCCGCCAAACACTGTTCGGCCTGATCCTCAGCCGATGACAGCCCGCCACCATGGCGGGTTAGCCGACCGACTAGGCGCGCGTATGCCTCGCTGCACCCCCACCCGCCTCAACCACGCTGCCGGACCGTCGACCAGAGCAAGCCGCGACAACCGGCCCGTGACAACGGTGCGGCGCCCTCAGCTTGGGAAGCTGCGGGCATTTGAGGACGGCTCGGGCGATGACCTGGGCTGATGCACCTTGATCCCCCGCTGTTCCCCGCCCAATCTGGTGCGCTTGCGGTGCACCATTCGCGACAGTCGGCAGCCTCCCGCTGTCGGATCCGAGTGCCATGATTGCCAGTATGGGCGAGGACGCGTTCTGGACGCTGATCGAGGAATTCCGAACGGCTGAGCCTGACCCTGGGACTGATGGCCTCACTGCGGCCCTTACCGCTCGGCTTGCGGCCGAGCCGGTGCCCTTGATCGTCCAGTTCGCCGAGCAGTTGGTCTGGGTGCTGTACCGATTCCAGAGAAAACTCATCATTGGGTGAAATTATGCGGCGCAACGGCACGCTACTAGAGATCTTTAACGGTGCGGGTTACGTCTGGTCGTGACGGTTGGCGTCGGCTGCGCTATGCCGGAGGGGTGAGGTATCCCGATGGCGGTGGGCTGACAGCCGAGGAGCGTGATCGGCGTGAGCAG
>NZ_JAWOAI010000129.1:0-20993 GCF_033194735.1 Streptomyces sp. W16 | reverse complement strand
CGGCGGTGACGGCCGCGAGGCCGAGGGCCGTGCCGGTGGCGCCGGCGAGCGAGGTGCCGTACCAGAGGAGGACGAGGGGGACGAGGACGCAGCTGAAGACCGCCCAGCGGACCACATCGGTGGCGGTGTCCGGGCCGGTGTGTGCCTCGGAGGTCGTGCGGTGTCCGGACATGGCGTGCTCCCTGGGGCGGTGGTTCGCCGGGTTCAACGCTTGTTCGATGCGTCGGTCACTGTAGGGCAGCCCATGAGTGGACGCCGGGATAAGTGAATCCTGTGCAAACCGCCTGTACGGGGCAGCAACCATTGCGTTACGGGCGCCCCCTCGTGCATGCTCCGGGGAACTCCGCCGGAGCGTGTGCGGGATATGGGCTAAGGAGGACTGGCGCCGTACCCTTGGGGGTATGGGGTTGGGAAGATGATTCCCGGACACAGCTCCGCCGCACACTGTTGTCCCCTCCCAAGAGGATCAAAAAGCCGAGACATCCATGGCCGGTCACGAATCTTTCGAACCCGCGGACCGCAAGCGGCCCGTCGCCGATCCCACGGCGGCCGAGCCCCTGGCGGCGGAAGAGCCACGTCATTCCTGCGATCCCGCCTTCAAGCACGGCGTCGTCGTCGGTTTCGACGGCTCCACGTCCAGTGAGCGTGCCCTCGCGTACGCCATCGGCATGGCCCATCGTTCGGGCTCGGGCCTGGTCATCGTGCATGTCGCGAACCGGCTGCCCACCACGGTGTGGGCCGGCTGCGAGCCACCGGTCTTCGTCGATGTGCCGGATCACCGCACCGAGGTGCTGGGTCTTGAGCTGGCGTGCGCCGAGTACTTGGCGGAAGTGCCCTGGATCCTCGTCGAGCGCGGTGGCGACATCTGCCACGAACTCGAAGAGGTGGGGCGGGAGTACGAGGCGGACGCGATCGTCGTGGGCTCGACCCACGGCATCGTCGGACGCATCTTCGGCTCCGTCGCGGGGCGGCTCGCCAAGCGGGCGAAGCGGCCTGTCGTCGTCATCCCGTAACTCGTAGGTCGAACTCGCCGGTCGGCTCCGAATTCACTGCTGTGCAGAGGTGTTTGTGTCCTTGTGAAGGGCATATATCGGTCACACCGCACAACCGCACATGCATGAAGGGAGCCCGCCGTGGACAATGACGTCTCTGCGGGAAGCACCACCTCGATCGTCGGCCGACTCGCTCTGGGAATCACCCTGTTGGCCTTCGGGCTCGGGTACACGGATGTCATCAACGGGGTGTCGGCGGCTGACGCCGTGTCACTCGCTCACTACGTAGGCGGAGTTGCGCTCTTCGTCGCCGGGCTGTTCGCCTTCCGCGACGGCGACACCGCTACTGGTACGGCCTTCTCGGCGTTCGGCGCGCTCTGGTTCACCTGGGCCGTGAGCGCGGGTGGCTCCGCCTCGGACAACGCGGCGGGGCTGTTCCTGGTCCTGTTCGCCCTTGTCGCTCTCTCGGTGACCCTCGCGGGTGGGGATCAACTCACCCAAGGGACATACGGGTTGTTCTTCGTCTCCCTCGTGCTTCTCGCCATCGCGCAGTTCGCCGGTAACGACGGGCTGGGCAAGGTCGGGGGGTGGTTCGGTGTCGCTGCGGGGGCTGTTGCCTGGTATTCGGCGACGGCGGCGCTCGCACACTGGCCGACGGTTCTTCCTCGTCGGGCGGCCGGTCGGGGCGTGACGGCTACCAGTTGACCGGCGGCAGAAAGGCCCCCCACGTGTGTGAGGCAACACGTGGGGGGCCTTTCCGTTCGTTGGCCTCTGCCGGACGGTGGGGGCTGGTCGCGCAGTTCCCCGCGCCCCCAAAAACAAAAGACGAAAGACCTACTCCACCGTTACCGACTTCGCGAGGTTCCTCGGCTTGTCGATGTCCCTGCCCAGCGCCAACGCCGTGTGGTACGCGAGGAGTTGGAGCGGGATGCCCATCAGGATGGGGTCCAGTTCGTCCTCGTTCTTCGGGACGACGATGGTCTGGTCGGCCTTCTCCTGGTGCTGGTGGGCCACCGCGAGGATTCGGCCGCTGCGGGCCTTGATCTCCTCCAGGGCGGCGCGGTTCTTCTCCAGGAGGTCGTCGTCGGGGACGATCGCCACCGTGGGGAGGGCCGGCTCGATCAGGGCGAGGGGGCCGTGCTTCAACTCCGAGGCGGGGTAGGCCTCGGCGTGGATGTACGAGACCTCCTTGAGCTTGAGGGAGGCCTCGCGGGCCACCGGGTAGCCGCGGACGCGGCCGATGAAGAGCATCGAGTGGGCCTCGGCGTACTCGGCCGCCAGTTTCTTGATCTCCTCCTCCTGGTCGAGGATCTCGGAGATCTGGGCCGGCAGCTTGCGCAGGCCCTCGATGATGCGCTTGCCGTCGCGGACCGAGAGGTCGCGGGTGCGGCCGAGGTGCAGCGCCAACAGGGCGAAAGCCACTGTGGTGTTGGTGAAGCACTTGGTCGACACGACACAGACCTCGGGGCCCGCGTGGACGTACATGCCGCCGTCCGCCTCGCGCGCGATCGCCGAGCCGACGACGTTCACCACGCCGAGGACCCGGGCGCCCTTGCGCTTCAGCTCCTGGACCGCAGCGAGTACGTCGTACGTCTCGCCGGACTGCGAGACCGCGATGTAGAGGGTGTCGGGGTCGACCACCGCGTTGCGGTACCGGAATTCGGAGGCCGGCTCGGCGTCCGCGGGGATGCGGGCCAGCTCCTCGATCATCTGGGCGCCGATCATGCCCGCGTGGTACGAGGTGCCGCAGCCGAGGATCTTGACGCGGCGGATCTGCCGGGCCTCGCGGGCGTCCAGGTTCAGGCCGCCGAGGTGCACGGTGGAGAAGCGGTCGTCGATACGGCCGCGCAGCACGCGGTCCACGGCGTCGGCCTGCTCGAAGATCTCCTTGTGCATGTAGGTGTCGTGGCCGCCCATGTCGTAGGAGGCGGCCTCCCACTCGACGGTGGTCGGCTCGGACGTGGTGCGGGTGCCCTCGGTGGTGTATGTCCGGAAGTCGTCGGCCTTGAGGGTCGCCATCTCGCCGTCGTCGAGGGTCACTATCTGGCGCGTGTGAGTGACCAGTGCGGCGATGTCCGAGGCTACGAACATCTCCTTCTCGCCGATGCCGAGGACCACCGGGGAGCCGTTTCGAGCCACCACGATGCGGTCGGGGAAGTCGGCGTGCAGGACGGCGATGCCGTACGTCCCCTCGATCACCCGGAGGGCCTGGCGGACCTTCTCCTCCAGGGTCTCCGCCTGGGAGCGGGCGATGAGGTGGGTGAGGACCTCGGTGTCGGTCTCGGAGAGGAACTCGACGCCGTCCGCTTCGAGCTTCTTCCGGAGATCGGAGGCGTTGTCGATGATGCCGTTGTGGACCACGGCGACCTTGTTGTCGGCCGACAGGTGCGGGTGGGCGTTCACATCGGACGGGGCGCCGTGCGTGGCCCAGCGGGTGTGGGCGATGCCGGTGGTGCCCTTGAAGCGCGCGGGGACCTTGGCCTCCAGGTCACGGACCCGGCCCTTGGCCTTGACCATCTTCAGGCCGGCCGTCTTCGGGGTCGTGACGGCGATGCCCGCCGAGTCGTAGCCGCGGTACTCCAGCCGCTGCAGGCCCTCCAGCAGAAGCGGAGCAACGTCACGCTTGCCGATGTATCCGACGATTCCGCACATATATGAATGTTCCTAGCCGTAGACGATGCGGCGCAGCTGCCTGAGCGTGAGCTCCGGCGGTGCGACCGCCCGGTATTTCAGGTCCGCCTCGATCCGGTCGAAGATCGTCGCGTTGACCAGGCCCTGGGCCTGGAGCTCGCGGTGGCGGCGACGGACGTAGTCCTCTGTCGTCTCGTCGAAGTAGGCGAGCACGTCCTGGATCACCCGGAGTGCCTCGCCCCGGTTGAGGGGGGTGGAGCGCGTCAGATGATCAACGAGTTCGTCGTGCACCCGGTTGATCCTGGAGTACCGAAGGAGGGTTTGCAAGAATCCTGCCCGATATCGGGCAACCACCTGTTGAAAGTCTTATGGGGCTCTGTTCGCAAGCTGTCCATCCTGTGTCTTGCGCACCGTTGCTCATGTCGACGAGTTTCAGACGCCATGGACATTCCTCGTATGGGAGTACCCGCGGAGCTCGCAGAGCGCATGAGCATGGCGGAGCAGCACGAGTACCTGCGCGCGAGATTCTCGCGGCGCACGATGGTCAGAGGCGGTGCCGTGACACTCGGCGCCATCGCGGGTGGCGTGTTCGTACCGGGCGCGGTCGCCCAGGCGGCCGTCCCCAGCCAGGCCTCCGCCACCTACGCCTCGACCGCCGGCGAGTCCGTCGACGGGGCCCTCGTCTCCCCGTTCGGCCGGCACCTGGCTTTCGGCAACGACCCGAGCACGGAGGTCACGGTCTCCTGGCAGGTCCCGACCAACGTCAAGAAACCGTTCGTCCGGATCGGCGCGCACCCCTGGGACCTCTCCCGCAAGATCGAGGCCGAGGTGCGCACTCTCTACACCCCGGCGGGCGTCGGCGCGAGCGGTGACCACACCCAGTACTACCTGCACGCCAAGCTGACCCACCTGCGCCCGGGCAAGACCTACTACTACGGTGTCGGCCACGCGGGCTTCGACCCGGTCGAGGCCCACCTGCTCGGCACGCTGGGCACCTTCACCACCGCCCCCGACCGCGCCGTGCCGTTCACCTTCACGGCCTTCGGCGACGAGGGCGTCGGCTACCACGGCCTGGCCAACAACAGCCTGCTGCTGGGCCAGAACCCGGCCTTCCACCTGCACGCCGGCGACATCTGCTACGCCGACCCGGCCGGTGCGGGCAAGACCGCCGACGCCGGTTTCGACTCGCGGACGTGGGACCAGTTCCTCGCGCAGACCGAGTCCGTCGCCAAGTCCGTGCCGTGGATGCCCGCCTACGGCAACCACGACATGGAGGCCTGGTACTCGCCCAACGGCTACGGCGGCGAGGACGCCCGCTGGAACCTGCCGGACAACGGCCCCGACAAGGCGAACCTGCCGGGCGTCTACTCCTTCGTCTACGGCAACACGGCGATCATCTCGCTGGACGCCAACGACGTGTCCTTCGAGATCCCGGCCAACCTCGGCATCTCCGGCGGCACCCAGACCACGTGGCTGGAGGCGCAGCTCAAGAAGTTCCGCGCCGACCGGGACATCGACTTCGTGGTGATCTTCTTCCACCACTGCGCGTACTGCACCTCGACCGCGCACTCCTCGGAGGGGGGAGTGCGCAACGAGTGGGTGCCGCTGTTCGAGAAGTACACGGTGGACCTGGTCATCAACGGCCACAACCACCAGTACGAGCGCACCGACGTCATCAAGAAGAACGCCGTCGTCAAGAAGCTGCCGATCGGCGGCACGGCGTACCCGGAGACCGAGGGTGTCGTCTACGTGACGGCGGGCGCGGCCGGCCGCAGCCTGTACGCGTTCTCCGCCCCCGACTCCTACGAGGGTCACGTCGCCGACGTCGACTCCGTGGCCGCCTTCGTCAACACGAAGGACGGCAAGGTCAACGAGACGGTCGGATGGTCGCGCGTCCGCTACCTCAACTACTCGTTCCTGCGCGTGGACGTCCAGCCCGCCTCGAAGGGCCGTACGACCACCCTGACGGTCCGCGGTATCGCCGAGACCGGTGCCGAGGTCGACCGTTTCACGGTCGCCCGCAAGGCCAAGTAGCACCAACTGCGCCTTGAAGGCAGGGCGTAGCACACCGCAGGCGGTCCTCACATGCGTTTGAGGACCGCCTGTTTGGCCATCGAGAACTCCTCGTCCGTCAGCACCCCGTCCCGGTGCAGCTCGCCCAGTTCACGCAGCCGCCGCAACTGTGCGTCATGGCCGTCCTCCGTCGCGGCCGTCAACTGCCGTGCGGGCTCGGGCTTTTCGGGTCGTACGTCCGTCTCGGCGGCGGGGTGCGGGAGCCGGGCCTGTACGGCCGCGGCGATCAGGGCCATCAGCGGGTCCTTCTTGAAGCCCCACAGCTCAACGGAGTTGGGGTCGTACTTGGGCGGTGCTTTGGTCGGCGCGCTGCGCACCGCGAAGCGGATGTAGCCGTTCTCCAGACCGGCCGACGGGCGCCACTCCACACCGACGAGGTCCGTGACGGCGAGAGTGCGGGCGCCGGCGGCGGACTTGGCCTCCTCGGTCTTCCAGTTCCACTCCAGCCGTACGTGCTCGCCGTCGAAGCTCGCGGTGCCGTCCCCGGCGGAGACGGAGAGCGGCACGGCCGGGCCCGGCAGGAGGTAGCCGGCCACCGGGTCCGTCGGGACCCCGTCGAGCAGCAGAGCGCCCCGGACCTCGTCCACGAAGTACTCGGCGACGCCGTACCGGTCCGACTCGACGGGCAGCTGATAGGGGTCGTCGCCCTCGGCGAGCCGGCCGCCGGTGGCGTGCAGCAGCGGGTCGGCGCCGTCGCGCAGCCGCAGTCTCAGCCGCCCCGACTTCCGGCCCTGCTCGAAGGAGACGCCCGCCAACGCGCCCAGGGGAACGACGAGTTCGCCCAGTGTCTTGCGGAACAGGCCGACGTTCTTGTCCCGTCCGGGAGTCAGCCGCAGGGCGTCGCCGTCGAAGATCCAGGTGCCGTCCTTCTGGATGATTTCCGCCATGGGAAGGATTGTTCCATCGCTGTGGCGACAGAATGGTCTGTACCTGTCCGGGCCCAACGGAAGTCCAACGGAAGTCCAAAGGAAGGGACCGCTTGTGAGACACCTTGTGAGACAGCGCCACAGAACGACCCGCCTCCTCGGTTCGCTGCTGCTCGTCGCCGCCGCGAGCGTGTCCGTCGTCGGCGCCGCACCCTCCGCCGCGCCCGCCGCCGTCACCCCGCTGGGCCGGGTGGTCCCGGCGCCCGCCAAGGTCACCCCCGCGGGACACGTGTACAAGATCACGGGCGGCACCCGTATCCGCGTCGACGACACACGTGAGTCGCGCCGGATCGGCGAGTACCTCGCGGGCATCCTGCGCCCCTCCACCGGCTACCGGCTGCCGGTCACCTCGCGGGGCAAGGGAGGCATCCAACTCCGCCTGTCCAAGGGCACGTTCGGCGCCGAGGGCTACCGGCTCGTCAGTGGCACCGCCGGCGTCACCATCACCGCGAGCAGGCCCGCCGGCCTCTTCCACGGCGTCCAGACCCTGCGCCAACTCCTGCCCGCCGCCGTCGAGAAGAACTCCGTGCAGCGCGGCCCCTGGCGGATCGCGGGCGGCACCATCGAGGACTCCCCGCGCTACGCCTACCGCGGCGCGATGCTCGACGTCTCCCGGCACTTCTTCACGGTCACCCAAGTCAAGCGCTACATCGACGAGTTGGCGCTCTACAAGATCAACGAACTGCACCTCCACCTCAGTGACGACCAGGGCTGGCGCATCGCGATCGACTCCTGGCCCCGCCTGGCGACTTACGGCGGCTCGACCGAGGTCGGCGGTGGCGCGGGCGGCTACTACACCAAGGACGACTACAAGGAGATCGTCCGCTACGCCTCCTCGCGCTACCTGGAAGTGGTCCCCGAGATCGACATGCCGGGCCACACCAACGCGGCCCTCGCCTCCTACGCCGACCTGAACTGCGACGGCGTGGCACCCCCGCTCTACACGGGCACGGACGTCGGCTTCAGCTCGCTGTGCGTCGGCAAGGACGTCACCTACGGCTTCGTGGACGACGTGGTCCGCGAGCTGGCCGCGATCACGCCGGGCCGCTACATCCACATCGGCGGCGACGAGGCGCAGTCCACCAGCCACGAGGACTACGTCAAGTTCATGGACCGGGTGCAGCCGATCGTCACCAAGTACGGCAAGACGGTGATCGCCTGGCACCAGATCACCGGCGCCCACCCCGTGAAGGGCGCGCTCGCCCAGTACTGGGGTCTCGACGACACCGGCGCCGAGGAGAAGGCCCAGGTCGCCGAGGCCGCGAAGAACGGCACCGGGCTGATCCTCTCGCCCGCCGACCGGGTCTACCTCGACATGAAGTACACCGAGGACACCCCGCTCGGCCAGGACTGGGCGGGCCTGGTCGAGGTGAAGCGGTCCTACGACTGGGACCCGGGCAACTACCTTGCCGGGGTGCCGAGTTCGGCGATCCGGGGCGTCGAGGCGCCGCTCTGGTCGGAGACCATCGTGACCGGCGCGAACATCGACTACATGGCCTTCCCGAGGCTGCCGGGCGTGGCCGAGCTGGGCTGGTCGCCGGCCTCGACGCACGACTGGGACACCTACAAGGTGCGGCTCGCGGCGCAGGCCCCGCGCTGGGACGCGCTCGGGATCGACTACTACCGGTCGCCCCAAGTGCCTTGGCCCGCAGGGTAGTTGTCTTTGTTTCTGGATGACGACGGGCACCCCGGAGGACCGTACTCCGGGGTGCCCGCCTGTCTGTGGATCAGAACCCGGCGATCGGGTTCTTGAGGGTGCCGACGAGCTGGAGCGCGCCGGCCGGGTTCGCCAGGTCCACCATCTGCTCGTTGTTGCGCAGTTGGAGCCGGTTGAGGCAGGACAGCGAGAACTCGGGGGCGAACATGTCGTACTGCCGGAACTTGTCGGCGAGTTCGGGTGCCGAGTCCTGGTACTCGCGGGTGACGTCCGCGACCGTACGCCAGAAGTCGTCCTCCTCCAGGACGCCTTCGGCGGCCAGGCTGGAGGCGAGGAAGCGGAAGAAGCAGTCGAAGACGTCGGTGAAGATCGACAGGAGCTTCTTGTCCTCGGGGACCTCGACCCGCAGCCGCTCCACGGTCGGCGGCAGCACCGCGTCCGGGTCCATGACGGCGATCTCCTCGGCGATGTCCTTGTAGATCGCGCGCTCGACCACGCCGTCCTTCAGGACGAGGATCACGTTCTCGCCGTGCGGCATGAAGACCAGGTCGTAGGCGTAGAAGCTGTGCAGCAGCGGGGTGAAGTAGGCCCGCAGATAGCGCCGCAGCCACTCCACCGGGGTCAGCCCCGACCGCTCGATCAGCGCGCCGGCGAAGGACGCGCCCTCGTGGTCCAGGTGCACCAGCGAGGCCATCGTCGCCAGGGACTCGCCGTCCTGGAGTGACGACACCGGGCTCTCGCGCCACAGTGCGGCGAGCATTTTGCGGTACGGCGAGTAGCGGTCGGTGGCCGCCTCGTACTCCAGGTGTCGGTAGCCGACGGCGGCCCGCTCGCGGATGATCGACAGGCCGGTGGACTTCAACACCGGGTCGTTGTCGATGAGTTGGGCGAGCCAGTCGTTGATCGCCGGGGTCGCCTCCATGTAGGCGGCCGAAAGTCCGCGCATGAAGCCCATGTTGATGACGGACAGGGCCGTCTTCACATAGTGCTTCTCGGGGTGGGACTTGTTGAAGAAGGTCCGGATGGACTGCTGGGCGAGGTACTCGTCGTCGCCCTCGCCGAGGCAGACGAGGTGGCCGCGGGCGATCTCGGCGGCGAAGGTGACGGTGAGCTTGTTCCACCACTGCCAGGGGTGGACGGGGATGAGGAGGTAGTCGTCGGGGTCGTGGCCCTGTTCGGAAAGTGTGTCGCGGAAACGGTTCAGCGTCACACTTCCCAGCTCGTCCCGCAGGAAGGACTCGTACTCGATGCCCACACCCGCCGTGAACGCCGCCCGCGAGCGGTGCGCGGCCAGCCAGACCAGCCGGACCGGGCTCGCGGTCTCGGGGGCGTACGAGAGGTACTCGTGAATACCGAAGCCGAGCCGCCCGTTGTTGGCAACGAAGCAGGGGTGGCCCTCGGTCATCCCGGTCTCGATCGCCTGGAAGTCGCTCTTCACCAGCTCGGCGACCGGGATCTGCGGCTTGGTGAGCTTGTAGCAGGTGCCGGAGAGGGTGGAGGAGATCTCCTCCAGATAGACCGGCAGGATCGCCTCGCTCAGCCCGAGCGCCTGCTTCAGCTCGATGAAGAAGTCCAGGGCGGCGAGGGGGAGTTCGGCGCCGTCGCGGTGACGGGTGATGGAGTCGGCGTCGACCTGCCAGTGGTCGAGGGCGTACCGGGTGGCGGTGAACCGGTAGCGGGTCAGGCCGTCGTCGCTGCGGACGACGTACAAGTCGTCGTCTTTCTGCGCCGGTTCGGGGGTGATCAGCCGTTCGTGCGCGAACTCGGCGAGGGCCTTGCGGATCAGGAGGCGGTTGGCCTTCTCCCAGCGCTCGGGGGAGAGATGGGCCACGGCGTCGGCGAGACTCATACGGACACCGCCGTAGCCGCCGTCGCCGCCAAGAACTGTTCCCGTGTGCAGAAGCTCAACAAGGCTTTCTTCTCCGGCTTCCGGATCTCGCGCTCGGGCACGAACCCGACCGCCTCGTTCAGGGCGTGCACGGCGGTGTTGGACACGTCCGGCTCCACGACGACCCGTGCGACCGCCGGGTCCTCGAAGAGTCGGGCCATCACGGCGGTGATCACCGAGCGGGTGAAGCCGTGGACGGGTGCCGCGGTGGCCGGCGTCAGGAAGTGCATGCCGACATCGCCGGGCAACGGCTCGTACAGCCCGACCAGTTCGCGATGGCGGGGGTCGTAGTACTCCATCAGGAAGGCGGGCACGCCGTCCTGGAGTCCGAGCAGCGCGTGCTGGTGCTCGTCGGCCGCGATCTCCATGTAGGCGCGCTCGACGTCCTCCAGTTTCGCGTCCTGCATCATCCAGAACGCGGCCTTGGGGTGCGTGAGCCACCGGTGCAGCAGCTCGGCGTCCTTGAGCGGGTCGAGGGGGCGGAAGGTGAAGGTCATACGGCGAACTCCTGGAACGCGATGGTCTGTTCGACCGGGTAGTACTCGGTGCCGAGCAGCTCACGGATGATGTACGAGTTGCGGTAGGCGCCCATGCCCAGGTCCGGGGACGTGATGCTGTGCGCGTGGACGCCGGCGTTCTGCAGGAAGACGCCCCGGCCCGTGGTGTCGATCGAGTAGTTGCGCGCGATGTCGAAGTTGCCCTGCGAGTCGTAACGCAGCCGCTCGTGCACGGGCTTGAGGAACTCCGGCTCGGCGTACTTGTAGCCGGTGGCGAGGACCAGGCCCTGCGAGCGCAGGGTGTAGTCCTTCTCCTGCTCCTCCTGGCGCAGCCCGAGTTCGTAGACCCCGTCGCGGTAAGTGGCGCTGTCCAGCGAGGAGTTGGTGAGCAGCCGGGTGGGAACGGGACCGCCGACCTTCTTCTGGTACAGCAGGTCGAAGATCTCGTTGACGAGGTCGCCGTCGATGCCCTTGAACAGGCCCTTCTGCTCGGCCGTGAGGCGGTAGCGGGTCTGCTCCGGCAGGGCGTGGAAGTAGTCGATGTACTCCGGGGAGGTCATCTCCAGCGTGAGTTTCGTGTACTCCAGCGGGAAGAAGCGGGGCGAGCGCGTCACCCAGTTCAACTCGTAGCCGTGTACGTCGATTTCGCTGAGCAGGTCGTAGTAGATCTCGGCGGCGGACTGCCCGCTGCCGACCAGCGTGATCGACTCCTTGGCCTGCAACTCCGCTTTGTGCTGCATGTAACGGGAGTTGTGGATGAAGTCGCCGCCAAGACCCGCGACGGCCTCCGGGAGGTAGGGCGGGGTGCCGGTGCCGAGGACCAGGTGCCGGGCGCGGTAGAGGTCACCGGCCTCGGTCCGCGCGACGTAGACCCCGTCCTCGTCCTCGTACGTCACTTCCGTCACCGTCGTGCTGAAGCGCACGTTGGTGAGCCTGTTGGCGGCCCAGCGGCAGTAGTCGTCGTACTCGACCCGCAGCGGATAGAAGTTCTCGCGGATGTAGAAGGGGTACAGACGCCCCTTCTCCTTCAGGTAGTTGAGGAAGGAGTACGGCGAGGTGGGGTCGGCCAGGGTGACCAGGTCGGACATGAACGGGGTCTGGAGGTGGGCGCCGTCGAGGAACATGCCGGCGTGCCACTCGAAGCCGGGCTTCGAGTCCAGGAAGATCCCGTCGAGTTCGACGATCGGCTCGGTGAGGCAGGCGAGGCCGAGGTTGAAGGGCCCGAGCCCGATGCCCACGAAGTCGTAGGTCTTGGTGGCGGGTTCAGGATGCGCGGTCAAGGGACTCTCCCAGGTACTGCTCGGCGTGGCCGGCGATCAGGTCGAGGACGGCGGCGATGTCGTCGGTCGTCGTCTCGGGGTTGAGCAGGGTGAACTTCAGGTAGTGGCGGCCCGCCACCTTGGTGCCCGCGACCACCGCGTCACCGGAGGCGAACAGGGCCTTGCGGGCGTACAGGTTGGCGCGGTCGATCTCGGCCGGGTCGGTGACGGCGGTCGGGATGTAGCGGTAGACGAGGGTGGAGAGCGAGGGCTCGACGACCACGTCGAAGCGCGGGTCGGCGGCCAGCAGCTTCCATCCCTCCTCGGCCAAGTCGCAGACTTCGTCGAAGAGTTGGCCGATGCCGTCGGCGCCCATCACGCGCAGCGTCATCCACAGCTTGAGCGCGTCGAAGCGGCGGGTGGTCTGCAGGGACTTGTCGACCTGGTTGGGGATGCGCTCGTGCACCATGCGCTGCGGGTTGAGGTACTCCGCGTGGTAGGTCGCGTGGCGCAGGGTGTCGGCATCGCGGACCAGGACGGCGGACGAACTCACCGGCTGGAAGAAGGACTTGTGGTAGTCCACGGTGACCGAGTCGGCGCGCTCGATGCCGTCGATCCGGCTCCGGTGCTTCAGCGAGGCGAGCAGACCGCAGCCGTAGGCCGCGTCCACGTGCATCCACACCCCGAACTGCTCGCACAGCCCGGCGATTTCGGGCAGCGGGTCGATGGAGCCGAAGTCGGTGGTGCCGGCGGTGGCGACGACGGCCATGGGCACCAGACCGGCGTTCTTGCAGCGCTCCAACTCCCGGGCGAGAGCGACCGTTTGCATCCGCTTGTCGGCGCCGACGGGTATCGAGACGACGGCGTCCTGCCCAAGTCCCAGCAGCTTCGCGGACTTCTTCACGCTGAAGTGGCTGACCTCGGAGGCGAAGATACGCAGTTTGGCGAGCGTGTCGGTCTTCGCCTCCTCGCGGGCCAGCAGCAGCGCCTGCAGGTTGGACTGGCTGCCGCCGGAGGTGAACACCCCGTCGGCGTGCGGCCCGAGGCCGATCCGCTCGTTCGTCCAGTCGATCAGCTTGCGCTCGATGAGGGTGCCGCCGGCCGACTGGTCCCAGGTGTCCAGGGAGGAGTTGACGGCGGAGAGCACTGCCTCGCCGAGCACCGCGGGGATGACGACCGGGCAGTTGAGGTGGGCGAGGTAGCGGGGGTGGTGGAAGTAGATCGCGTCGCGCAGATAGACCTCGTCCAGCTCGTCGAGCACCGCGGCGGTGTCGTGGAGCGGGCGGTCGAGGTCGATCCGGTCGATGAGGGGGGAGAGGGCGTCGACCGTGACGCCGGTGAACGGTCGTTCGGTGGTGGCGAGTTTGGCCGCCACCCGCTCCACGCCTTCCGTCACGGAGCGGCGGTAGTGCTCCGCAGTCGTGTCATTGAGCAGGTGCGAGCGCATGTGGGGGTCCTCCGGTGGGGACGGGCTTGAACTTAGGTAAGGCTAACCTAACTTAGACCTTTCGAAACCTGCCCCTCCCGTGACAGCCGTCACTCCCGCATCAGCTGTCTCTCACCCGGCTTCGCGCAACTGCTCCTCGCTGAGCCCCTGCCGCCAGTACCCGACGAAGGTCACCCGGCGCCGGTCGAACCCACGCTCACCCACGAAGTGCCGCCGCAGCGCCTTCACTTGACCGGACTCGCCCGCGATCCACACGTACGGCCGCTCGGCGGACGGGAGTTGAGCCGCACGCAGGGCGCCGAGGGCCATGGGGGACCCCTCGGCGCCCGCGTTCTCACGCACCAGCCAGGTCACCTCGGCGTCGGCAGCGGTCACCAAGTCCTGTACATCACCGGCATGTTGGACCTCCAGCCACACCCGCGCACGGATCCCGGCGGGCAACGCTTCGAGGATGGCGGACACGGCCGGCACGGCGGTCTCGTCACCCCAGACGACCACGAGATCGGTGTCCTCCGGCGGCCGGAACCGAATCGCCCGGTTGTCCGCGACGCCCGGCCCGAGCAGCACGACCCGGTCCCCGGCGGCAGCGCGGGAGGCCCACCGGGAGGCGGGCCCGGCCGGTTCGTGCAGCACGAAGTCGATGTCGATCTCGTCGGGATCGCGACGCAGGGCGCGAAGCGTGTACGACCGCATCACCGCCCGTACGCCGTCCGGCAGTTCACGCCACGCCTGCCACCACCCGTCACCGAGCTCGTACGGCACGGCGGGCTCCGACTGGCCCGGATGCGGCAGGAAGAGCGACAGGGACTGATCACACCCGTCGGAGAAGAAGTACGCCAGGTCGTCCCCGGCAAAGCTGACGCGGACCAGAGCCGGCCCGAGCCGCTCCGTCCGCACGACGTGGAGCGAGAAAAAGCGGAAGGGAGCGGCGACGGCCGTAGTCATGGGGAGGGTTCCTTAGAAGAAGCGTGAGGCTGCCTACCTAAAGGGGCGCGGGGAACTGCGCGACCAGCCCCCACCGGCCCGCAGCTCCCCACGAAAGCGCAACCACCCCAAATTCAGCTGACCTTCTTCGCGTTCTCGATGGCCTTCGCCAGATCCTCAAGCAACGGCGCGCACTTGGCGTACGACAGGATCGGCTCAGGGTTCCGCGCGATGACCTGCCCCGCCTTCACAGCCGGCAGCTTCTTCCACGTGCCCTCTGTGATGTCCGCGGGCTGAATCGCCGAAGTCCGGTTGTCCATCATGATGATGTCCGCCCCGTACTTGTCGACGTTCTCCCAGCTGAGGTTCTCGTACCAGCCACCGCTCGCCTTCAGTGCGGCGGCGGACGGCTCGACGAAGTTCACGCCGAGAGACTTGAAGTACTCCAGGTCGACGGAGAGATTCGACCCGGAGACGTAGAAGATGTCCTGGCTCGCGGAACCCACGAGAACCTTGATGTTCGGCTTGGCCTTCGCCGCGGCGCGCAGCCGGGCAGCCGCGTCCTCGAAGCGCTTCTTCGCTGTGGTGATGGTGGCCGAACTCGTGTCGGCTCCAAGGGACTTGGCCAGCTCCAGCATCCGAGCCAGAGGCTGGGGCAACTGGATGTCGTACACCGAGATGCCGACGGTCGGCGCGCCCACGGCGAGGATCTTCTTCTTCGACTCCTCCGGGACGTACCAGAGCGTGCCGGCCGCGTCGAACATCGTGGTGATGAGGACGTCGGGGGAGAGGGCCGCGTACTTCTCGATGTTGAACTGGCCCCACTCGTTGCCGATGATGGTGACCTTGCTGATGTCCAGGTCACCGGCCTGCACGTCGGCCTTGCCGTCCTTCAGCTTCGTCGGCCCGAAGACGCCCTTGGACTCGATGCCGTAGTCGTGCAGCGCGGCGGCGACACCGATGAAGGAGACGATGGTCGACGGGATCTTGTCGGCCTTCGAGGTGGTGCCCCGGTCGTCCTTGAAGGACCAGGGCCCCGACTTCGCGGCCGTCGTCTCCTTGTCCGAGCCACCGCTTTTCGCGTCGTCGTCGCCGCAGGCCGCGAGCACGGCGCCGAGGCCGAGGGCGCCGCCCGCGGCGAGGATGCCGCGGCGGGAGAGGTGGGTGGCACGGGCGTTGGACATGTGTGGCTGCTTTCGAACAGGGCGGAGCACCCGCCGGACAATTCGAAGGTAGGTTAGCCTAACCTCACTGAATGTCCAGTGGGCGGGGTGGTCGTCGTTCACACCCCGCGCACTTTGGCTTTCAACCACCTTGTCCCGTCCGCCCGTTGTGATCATGCTCGTCCATAGCGAGCTCTGCGCACTGGCGTTCGGCGACCCGCGGAGGTGGAGTGGCTACCACGGTGGAAGCGACGGATGTGGAAGCGGTGGTGCGAAGTGACGCGGCACTGCTGGAGGACGACCTCGCCGAGTTCCTCGGCTCACTGACCGCCCCGGCGCGGGCGGCGGCCTCCGTCTACGACACGGCGCTACGACGTTCCCTGTACGAACCCGTCGCCGACGCCGTCGGCTCCAAGATCGGCCAGCAGGCACTGCCCCCCACCGCCGCGACACCCGGCGGCCGGGCTCCGCTGCGCCCCTCGATGGTCTACTGGGCCTACCGCAACTACCGGGGTTTTCCAGGTGAGTCGACCGCGGGGGACGACACGGCCGCCGAACTGGCGGTCATCCGCCGCACGGCAGTTGCCGTAAGGATTCTGCTGAAGGCCGCCGTCGCCCTCGACGACATCCAGGACGGCAGCGACGTCCGCTATGGCGAACCCGCTCTCCACACCGTCCACGGCGCACCCCTCGCCCTCAACGCCGGCGCCTGGCTGATCATGTCCGCGCTGCGGCACACGGCCGACCCGGCCGTCGTGGACAGCCTGGTGCGCTCGGTCGGCGACGGCTTCACCGGGCAGGCCGTCGACATGTCCTCGCGTACGGCGCTCACCCGCGCCGAGCTGCTGGCCGCGCCGCGCGCCACCCGGGTCGGCTTCTGGGAGGAGACGGCCGCGCTCAAGACCGGCACCCTGTTCCGGATGCCGCTCGACGCGGCGGTCGCGGGACTGCGGGTGGTCGAGGACGACCGGCTCGCCCTGGACGCCGCGATGCGTCAACTCGGCCTCGCCAGCCAGCTGTTCAACGACCTGACCGACTTCGTGCCGGAACTCGGCGGCGCCAACACGCACGAGGACTTCGACGGCCTCGGCAACCGGGTCCTCCTGGAGCTGCTGGACGGCGCACCATCCGGCCAGGACTTCAAACCGTACGTTCTCGGTCACCCCGAACTGGAGCGCACGCTCCTCGCGCTCGCCGAGGAGGCCGTGGCCCTGAAGCGCGCCGCGAAGGACGCCGTCCACGAGGTGTGCCGCTCCGAGCGCAGTGCCGCCTACTTCGACGTGACGATCGAACGCAAGGGCCACCTCATCGACCGTCTGCTCACGGCGGTCCGGCAGCGGAGCGGCGTATGACGGACACGGCGAGCCGGCGTCTGAAGGACGGCACCCGCACCTGGCACGAGGCACTGGAGAGCACCGCATTCGCCGGCGCGATGCTCACCGGATCCCTCCCGCTCGACCGGTATGTCGGCCAACTCGCCACCTACCGCACGGTGTTGGAGGTGCTGGAGGCCGAACTGGCCCGCGCCACCTGCCCCTCCGTCGGCTCGGTGTGGTCGCCGGAGCTGGTCAAACTCCCGCTCGTCGAACGCGACCTGCGCCACTTCGCCGCCCAGGGCACCGCCCCCGGACCCTGCCCGGCCGCCGAGGAGTTCGCGGCCGAGATACGGCGGACGGCGGCCACCGAACCCCGCGAACTCCTCGGCTTCCTCTACGTGTTGGAGGGTTCCACCCTCGGCGCCCTGTTCCTGCTCCGGCACGTCGTCGAGGCGTACCGGCTCACGGACGGGAACGGCACGTCGTACTACGGCAGCGGCGACCGCGCCCGCTGGGCGGCCTTCGCCGAGCGCCTCGACCGCGCGCTCGGCGAACCCGCCGTACAGGAAAAGGTGTTGGCCGCCGCCGAACGGGCCTACCGCCATGTCGCCCTGATCTCTGGGGAGTTGTCGGCGGGCCTGGGCAGCCCGGCTCCCGAACCGGTCTAGGGATCTTTGCGGGCCGGGGTGGCGAAGCGCAGTGTGGTCCCGCTCCGGCGGACGCGTCCGGCGCTCGGCACGTCTACGATCCACTGCCATGGGGGAATCGAACACCGGGCCAGCGACAGGGGTTGTCCTGGCCGGCGGCCGTGCCCGGGTGTGGGTGGAGCAGGGCGCACTGCACTGGAGGCGGGGGCGGACGACCGTCGTCGTGCCCGGGACGCGGATCCGGCAGGTCGTGGCCACTGAGAAGTCGCTGACCGTGTTCCTCTTCGAGGACACGCGGGCCGACTCGGCCATGACGGTCCGGCACCGCAACAGGGACATGGTCGCCGCGCTCGGCGCGGAGGTCGAAGCGATCATGACTGACGCCGACCCGTCGGGGAACCGGCAGCCGCTGCGGCGGCATGCGGTGCGGATGTGGCCCCTGCGTACGGTGGCCGGTCTTCGTGATCGGGTGCTGCACGGCAGCCCGTGGTGGCGGCGTGCGTTCTGGTACGTGGTCCTGGGGCTTCCGCCGGCCGTAGGGCTGCCGGTGGATCGGCTCCTGGGGTTCTTCGCCTGGCTGCTGCTTCCCGCGGCCGTCGCCCTGCTGCGCATGTGGGTGGGCATGGCCGAGGTGGACACGTGGTGGGTGATGCGGCGGCGGGGCATCACCGTCCACGCGAGGTACGAAGCGGATCCGGACAGCGAGGCCACCAGCAGTTGCATCGCCCACTTCCGCACGATCGACGGCCAGGAAGTCACGGCGAGCCTGTCACTGCGAGGGTGGCGCGACGAGATCACCTACGACCCCCAGAACCCTTCACGGGTACTCGCGCCGACCCGTGTGGCCTGGCTGGGGGTCGCCCTGGTCGCATTCATGGTGACCGGTCTCTGGGGCGTTGTCTGCAGCGTCCCGGCGATTCTCTGGCTGATCGACCTGTTGGCTCCGAGGTGACCCCCAGCCGGGCGGACTGTCAGCCCGCGAGGCCCAACTCGCGGGCGATCAGCATCCGTTGGACCTCGCTGGTGCCCTCGCCGATCTCCAGGATCTTGGAGTCGCGCCACATACGGGCCACCGGGTACTCGTTCATGAAGCCGTAGCCGCCGTGCACCTGTGTGGCGTCGCGGGCGTTGTCGACGGCGATGGTGGAGGAGTACAGCTTGGCGAGCGCCGCCTCCTTCTTGAAGGGCTCGCCGGCCAGCAGGCGGGAGGCCGCGTCGCGCCAGGCGAGGCGGGCGGTGTGGGCCTTCATCTCCATGTCGGCGATCTTGAACTGGATGGCCTGGTTGGCGCCGATCGGCCGCCCGAACGCGTGCCGTTCCTTGGCGTACTTCACCGACTCGTCGACACAGCCCTGCGCCAGACCGGTGGCCAGCGCGGCGATCGCGATCCGGCCCTCGTCCAGGATGCGCAGGAACTGGGCGTAGCCGCGGCCCTGTTGGCCCAGCAGGTTCGCCGCCGGGACCCGTACGTCCGCGAAGGACAGCTCGCGGGTGTCCGAGGCGTTCCAGCCAACCTTCGAGTACGGCGCCGCGACCGTGAAGCCGGACGTCCCGGACGGCACGATGATCGACGAGATCAGCGGCTTGCCGTCGGGCTTGCGTCCTGTCACCGCGGTGACCGTCACCAGACCGGTGATGTCCGTACCGGAGTTGGTGATGAAGCACTTCGAGCCGTTGATCACCCACTCGTCGGTGTCCGGGTCCAGGCGGGCCGTCGTCCGCGTCGCCCCCGCGTCGGAGCCGCCGTCCGGCTCGGTCAGCCCGAAGGCGCCGAGGATCTCGCCGGAGCACAGCCGGGGCAGCCACTCGGCCTTCTGGGCGTCGGTGCCGAAGAGATGGATCGGCATCGCACCGAGCGAGACGCCCGCCTCCAGAGTGATCGCGACCGACGAGTCGACCCGGGCCAGCTCCTCCAGGACGAGGCCGAGCGCCAGATAGTCGCCGCCCATCCCGCCGTACTCCTCGGGGAACGGCAGCCCGAACAGGCCCATGCGGCCCATCTCGCGGACGATCTCGTAAGGGAACTCGTGGCGTTCGTAGAAGTCGCCGATCTTCGGCGCCACGACGTCGTGCGCGAACTCCTCTACCGTACGGCGGAGTTCTTCCAGTTCGGGGGAGAGACGGTGGTCCATGGCGGTCACTGCTCCTTGTGGGGCTGTGCTGTTTTACCGAGTGCGCGGACGGTGCGGGACGGGCTGGGTCGGCCCAGTTGTTCGGCCATCCACACGCTGGTGGCGGTGAGACGGGCGAGGTCGACTCCGGAGTCGATGCCGAGACCCTGGAGCATCCACACCAGGTCCTCGGTCGCGAGGTTGCCGGTGGCGGACTTGGCGAACGGGCAGCCGCCGAGGCCGCCCGCGGAGGCGTCCACGGTGGTGACGCCGTGCTGGAGGGCGGCCAGGGTGTTGGCGAGGGCCTGACCGTAGGTGTCGTGGAAGTGCACGCCCAACACGTCGGTGGGGACGTGCTGTTCGTTGAGTGAGGCGAGAAGTTCCAGCACATGCCCGGGAGTTGCCACGCCGATCGTGTCGCCGAGGCTCAGCTCGTCGCAGCCCATGTCGACCAACGCCCGGCAGACACGCACCACTTGGGCGATCGGGACGGCGCCCTCCCAGGGGTCGCCGAAGCACATGGAGAGATAGCCGCGGACATGGGCGCCCTCGTCCTTGGCGCGGGCCACGACCGGGGCGAACACGGCCAGCGACTCGTCCACCGTGCGGTTGAGGTTGGCCTTGGCGAAGGACTCGGTGGCACTGGCGAAGACGGCGACCCGGGTCGCCTCCAGGGCCAGGGCCCGGTCCAGGCCGCGGCCGTTCGGCACCAGGACGGGCAGGTGCACGCCCTTCAGGTCGCGCACGAGCGGGAACAGCTGCTCGGCGTCGGCCAGTTGGGGCACCCACTTGGGGTGGACGAAGCTGGTTGCCTCGATGGTGGTCAGGCCCGCGTCGGCCAGCCGGCGGATGAACTCGGCCTTGACCTCGGTCGGCACGGTCGACTTCTCGTTCTGCAGCCCGTCCCGCGCCCCCACCTCGTGGATGCGCACCCGGGCGGGCAGATCGGGGGCCGGTACGACCATCGGGAGTGTCACTGGTCCGAGTGTCACTGGTCCTCCTCCGCAGGTGTGACGACCGCCAGCACCTGGTCCATGGCGACCGTCGCGCCGGGGGTCACATCGAGTTCGGCGACGGTGCCGGCGTGCGGCGCGGAGACGACGTGCTCCATCTTCATCGCCTCGACCACCAACAGGCTCTGTCCGGCGGTCACTTGATCTCCTACGGCGACCTTCACCACGGTCACTGTCCCCGGCATCGGCGCGGTCAGCGAACCGGCGCCGGACCGGTCGGCCCCGCTCAGCGAGGCGGCCACCGGATCGTGGTCCCGCACGTGCCAGGCGTCCCCGTCCCGGCCCAGCCAGGTGCCGTCCGGCAGGGCGGTGAAGGTGTGGACGAGTCCGTCGAGCCGCAGGACGAACCGGCCGTCGGGCCCGGCCCAGCCGGACCCGCCGAGCGGCTTCTCGGCGCCGTCCGGCAGCAGTTCGGTCCCGCCCTCGGGCGTGCGGCGTACGCGCACGGT
>NZ_JAWOAI010000128.1:0-21026 GCF_033194735.1 Streptomyces sp. W16 | reverse complement strand
CGGGCCCGCCGCCTCGCCACGGACCCGGCCGCGCGCGAGCGCCGGGCCACCGTGCTGAAGCTGCCACTGCGCGTCGACGACGTAGGCGGCTGTCTCAAGGCCGCTCAGGAGCTGGTCGACGCCGCCGCGGAGGACGCCAAGCAGTTGGCCGAGGAGGTGGACGGCAAGGAGACCGAGGAGATGAAGGCGGCGATGGGCGGTGGCCAGGGCAGCCGGATGCCCCGGGGCACGGCGGGTGTGATGAAGGACCTGGAGGACAAGCAGAAGCGCCGGCGAACGCGTACGCAGCGCGACAGCCTCGATCTCGCGCTGACCGACCTCACCGCGTTCTACCGTGACGTCCTCGCCCTCCAGCTCGGCTCGCGGGTGGCGATCGCCAACATGGATGCCGAAGACGCCCTGGAGCGGCTGGCCCGCGCCGGTTCCCCGGAGTCCACGCTGCGCCGTATCGACGCGATCGGCGCGTGCAGAGTGGCGCTCGACCGGAATGTGGCGCCGCTGCTCGCGGTGGAGGCGATGACCTTGGCGCTCAGAGCGGGCTGAGCAGCGGGCTGGACAGGGGGAGTGAACTTCTGGGCGTGAGGTTGACGGGGTAACTCGTCCGGGGCGGTTCGCGCACGCAGGGCATTCAAATGATCGCGCAGGGTTACGCTCGGTCGATGCACATCAGGCGCCCTCTCCGCCGGCGGACCCAGCCCAGCCAGGACGACCGAATTCAGCCGAGCCAGTCAAGTCACCGAAGCCGTCGGGGTCGTAGGAGCCCTCGGAGCGGTGGCGCGCTGCTGGCCGTGGCCGCGCTTCTCGTGTCCGCATGTTCCGCGTGCTCATCGGGGAGTTCGACGACGGCGGCGAGTCCGGCCGCGGCCGTGGTGCTGGCCGCGCTGCCGCAGTCGACGCCGTCCACGCTCGCGCGGTACTACGGGCAGAAGCTCAGCTGGCGCACCTGCGGTGTCCCCGGCTTCGAGTGCGCCACGATGAAGGCGCCGTTGGACTACGCCAAGCCCACCGCCGGGGACATTCGGCTCGCGGTCGCCCGCAAGAAGGCCACGGGCAAGGGCAAGCCGCTCGGTTCGCTGATGGTGAACCCGGGTGGGCCCGGCGGTTCGGCGGTCGGTTATCTCCAGCAGTACGCCGGGATCGGCTATCCGGCCACGGTCCGCGCCCGCTACGACATGGTCGCGATGGACCCCCGTGGCGTCGCCCGCAGCGAGCCGGTCGAGTGCCTCGGCGGCCGG
This sequence comes from Streptomyces sp. W16, assembly GCF_033194735.1. NCBI lineage: Bacteria > Bacillati > Actinomycetota > Actinomycetes > Kitasatosporales > Streptomycetaceae > Streptomyces > Streptomyces sp. W16. The sequence goes on along the minus strand of NZ_JAWOAI010000128.1, from coordinate 19,791 downwards.
GCCATGGACACGTTCACCCAGACCGACACGACCCCCGACGACAAGCGGGAGACCACCCGACTCGTCGACGAGTACAAGAAGTTCGCGGAGGGCTGCGGCGCCCACTCGCCCGACGTACTGCGCCATGTCTCCACGGTCGAGGCGGCCCGGGACATGGACATCCTGAGGGCGGTGCTGGGGGACCGGAAGCTGACGTACGTCGGGGCGTCGTACGGGACGTTCCTCGGGGCGACCTACGCGGGGCTGTTCCCCGACCGGGTCGGCCGCGTCGTCCTGGACGGCGCGATGGACCCGTCCCTCCCCGCGCGCCGTATGAACCTCGACCAGACGGCGGGCTTCGAGACGGCGTTCCAGTCCTTCGCGAAGGACTGCGTACGGCAGACCGACTGCCCGCTCGGCGGCAAGGGGACGGCGCCCGCCAAGGTCGGGACGAACCTGAAGGCCTTCTTCCGCAAGCTCGACGCGCACCCGATCCCCACCGGAGACGCGGACGGCCGCAAACTCGGCGAGGCGCTCGCCACCACCGGCGTGATCGCGGCGATGTACGACGAGGCGGCCTGGCCGCAGCTGCGCGAGGCGCTCACCTCGGCGATGAAGGAGAACGACGGCGCGGGCCTGCTGGTCCTCTCCGACAGCTACTACGAGCGTGACGCCGACGGCCGCTACTCGAACCTGATGTTCGCCAACGCCGCCGTGAACTGCCTCGACCTCCCGGCCGCGTTCTCGACCACCGACCAGGTCGAACAGGCGCTGCCCGCCTTCGAGAAGGCATCCCCCGTCTTCGGCGACGGCCTCGCCTGGGCCTCCCTGAACTGCGCGTACTGGCCGGTCAAGGCGACGGGCGAGCCGCACCGCATCGAGGCGAAGGGCGCCGCCCCGATCGTGGTCGTCGGCACGACCCGCGACCCGGCGACCCCGTACCGCTGGGCCCAGTCCCTCGCCCACCAGCTCTCCTCGGCCCGCCTCCTCACGTACGTCGGCGACGGCCACACGGCGTACGGCCGCGGCAGCGCGTGCATCGACACGGCGATCGACACGTATCTGCTCCGCGGGACCCCGCCGGCGGAGGGAAAGCGCTGCTCGTAGCGTCGGTGCGGCTGCGGTCGGGGGTGCGGTCGGGGGGTGTACGGAGCACCCCCAGAAACTGTGTAGACTTTCCGACGTTGCTGATCGCACCATGGTGTGGACAGCGCGCCGCCTTAGCTCAGATGGCCAGAGCAACGCACTCGTAATGCGTAGGTCTCGGGTTCGAATCCCGAAGGCGGCTCTGCCGAAGCCTCAGGACTCACTCGCCGTGACCTGGGGCTTTTGCTTTTCCTTGACTGCGTGAGTCGGATCTGGTGAACGCTGCTTTCCTCCCCTGGAAGGTCAGGGGAGGCCAAGGGGACGCCATTGGTGCAGCGGCGGTGCAGCCGCGGCCGAGCGACCGTTGAGCGACAGCCTCGCGGGGCGCCGAACTGAGGTGCAGGGGTTGCTCCTTCTCGTCTGGATGACTTTGTCGCAGTCCAACAAAGCACCCCTCTGCGCTGGTCCTCATGGCGGACATCAAGAGCGGCACACGGTTCAAGGCCCTGGTGGCCCAGACCTCGGCGCGCCATCTCCCGTACCTGCCGGCGCAGCAGGTCATGGATGGTGTGGTCGGTGCCGTCGTCGCGCCAGGTGCAGAGGTAGTACTTCACCGCGCCGGGCGGCGGGAAGTCGTGCGGGAGCAGGTCCCACTGGCAGCCGGCCCGGCCCTGGTAGAGCAACGCGTTGACGATCTCCCGACTTCCGTACCGGCCCCGATGGCCGCTGGCCGAGGGATGTGCGGCCTTCCACGCGATGATCACCGGCTCGACCAGCGCCCACTGCTCATCGGACAGGTCGGTCCTGTATGACCTGCTCTCGCTCGGATCGCGGATCAGCTTCGGGATTCGTGTTTGTGCTGGTCGGGTGTGAGGTGGAGGCATTCACGGTCCGCCAGCAGCCTCTGGGTAGATGATCAAGACCGTAGACTCCCGCCCTCCATCAGCGCCGGCACGGTCACCAACTGCCACGCCGGCCCCGCCGACCAGCACGTTCGAATATGGCGGATCTTCACTGAACGCGATGGTCTGGATACAGATACGGGACGTCGGCGCTACGCTGATGTGTCCTGAGCGCGGGCAGGGGGCTTTCCCGCGACTGCGGCGGGAGACGGCATGCTCGATGCGGAGATGATCGCCCTGGCCTCGGCGGCCGGAACGGCTGTGGTTCAGGCAGCAGGCACCGATGCTTGGGAGAGTTTCAGACAGCGTGTAGCTGCCTGGTTCGGCCGAGGGGATACCGCACGGGAGTCGGCGGAGCTGGATCGTCTGCAGCGCAGCGGGGGTGAGCTGGTGGCCGTTCGCGACGGCGGGGCAGACCAGGTAAGGATTCGCCAGGAGGCTGCGTGGCAGGCACGCTTTGAGGCTTTGTTGGAGAGCCTCGACGCGGATGGACGGGAGCAGGCTGCGACCGGTCTGACGGCGTTACTGACAGAACATGCCCCGGTCGTCCGTGGAGTATCCGCCGGCCGAGACAGCGCGGCGGTCGGCGGGGATGCGCATGTCCATGCCGAGCACGGGTCGGCTGCGGCCGTGCGGATGGGAGACGTGACGCTCGGAAACCCTCCGAGACCGGACGCGGAGTAGGGCTGACCGCGCCCGGAGAAGATTCAACCTCGCCCGAACCTCCTCTGCACATCACTGCACAGAGCTCGATCCTTGCGCGGGACGGTGGTGTCGCCGCCGGTTCCATCGATTCAGTTCACATACATGCCAGACCACGCACTCCGGTGTCATGGCCCTATCGGGTCGGAGTGGTCCCCAGGAGAGCGGGCTGCTTCCAGGACCGCATCCAGATCGACCTGCTCAACAGTGCCGGGGCCGGCCGTGGAACTGTTGAGCTGTACCAGGTACTGACCGGACTGGGCGGGGTAGGTAAAACCCAACTTGCCGCCCATCACGCCGAAACGCTCTGGGCGCAAGAAGAACTCGATCTCCTGGTGTGGGTCACCGCTGCCAGCCGCAACGCAGTCGTGGGCGCTTACGGCGGCGCCGCCGAGCGAATCCTGGACATCGACCGGTCCACTCCTCAGGCAGAGGAGCGCTTCCTGGAATGGCTTGCCAGCACCAGCAAGCGCTGGCTGGTCGTGCTGGACGACATCATCGACGCCGAGGACCTCAACGGCCTCTGGCCACCCGACACTCGGCACGGGTACACCCTGGTCACCACCCGCAGCCGCGATGCCGCTCTGACCGGACGCGGCCAGCGAATCGAAGTCGGCGCTTTCACCAACCGGGAATCAGCCGCCTACCTGACAGCGACCCTCGCTGTCCACGGGCGCACCGAGCCGGGAGCGGAACTGCAATCACTCGCCGGGGAGTTGGGGAACCTTCCACTGGCGCTCGCGCAGGCTGCCGCTTACATCGCCGACGCACACATCACCTGCGCCGACTACCGCCGCCAACTCGCCGACCGGTCCCGGCGTCTCGCCGAGCTGGCCCCCCGCCCGCTGCCCGATGAACAGCCCCGCACCCTGACGGTCACATGGGACCTGTCCATCGAGCGCGCCGACCGACAGGATCCCCAGGGCCTGGCGCGCCCCCTGCTCCAGTTCACCAGCCTGCTCGACCCCAACGGCATCCCCGAGACAGTCCTGGCACAGCCTCCCGCGCTCGTCTACCTTGCACACCACCGTGGGCCGGCGGGGACGGTGCCGACCGGCCCCGACCCCTCCCGCCCCGAAAGGCGCGGCGGGCAGGAATCCCGATCGACCATCCCCGTGGTCACGGCGGAGGAGTCTCGGAAGGCACTTCGAGTGCTGCACCGTCTCAGTTTGATCGACCACACCCCGGACAGCCCCCACTTGGCGGTCCGAGTTCACCAGCTCGTCCAACGCGCAACCCGAGATGCTCTGTCCGTCCCCCAACAGGACCTGCTGGCCCGCAGCGCCGCTGATGCCCTCCTTGCTGCCTGGCCCGACAATGAGCGGAACACCGACCTCGCCCTGGCGCTGCGCGCCAACACGGCCGCCCTGACCAACCAGGCCGAAGAGGCCCTCCATCGTCCCGACGCCCACGAAGCCCTATACCGCGCAGGCAGCAGCATTGGCGACACCGGACAGCCCGACGCGGCCGCCGAGTACTTCCGGCACCTCGTCGCCACCTGCCGCCGATACCTTGGCCCTGACCACCGCAACACCCTGATAGCGCGTTACAACCTCGCCGACTGGCAGGCGGAATGGGGAGACAGGTTTGACGCCTTCGACGCAGTCGACACGCTCCTTGCGCTCTTGCCCGACATGGAGCGAGTGTTGGGTCCCGACCATCCCGACACCTTGAAGACTCGCATTCTTCTCGGAAACTGCCGGGCGAAGACCGAGGGTCCAGCCAGTGCGTTTGCCGCGCTTGAAGCGCTGTTGCCAGACGTGACTCGAGTGCTGGGTCCCGATCATCCCGAGAGCTTGAAGGTCCGCCGCCTCATCGCCGGATGGCAGGGGTCAGTAGGGGGCCTGGGCAATGCGATCGATGCGCATGAGCTGCTGCTGCCCGACCTGGTGCGCGTGCTCGGACCGGACCATCTGGACACCTTGACCGCGCGCAGTGAGCTCGCCAGCCAGCGCGGGCAGTCGGGGGACGTAACGGAGGCCACCCAGGAACTCGAAGAACTCGTGCCTGACATGGAGCGAGTGCTCGGTCGCATCAACCTTTACACGTTGAAGGCACGCGACAATCTGGCCGGCTGGCTGGGCGAGTCAGGCGACGCGAGGAGTGCGGCTCTCATGTACGAGGAGCTGTTGCCCGACCTGGAGCAGGTGTACGGCCCAGATCATCCCAGCACTGAGGTCGCTCGTAGTAACTACGACTATTGGTACGGCGTCTTCTGGGAGACATACAGAGGCATGCCGATGCCGTGAGACGTTCGCTCTGAAACGAGCTGAGTTAATGCGCGGTAATCGGCCTGGACGGGGCAGGGAGAGACGCCTGACGGCCTGAACGATCTCACTCAGCGAGAGCTACAACCTTCTCGAACTGTCACGGCATAGCTCGGGGTACACGCAGAACCGCTTTGGGCACCGGGGCACCCTCCTACGACCGGGCCCTCGCCCGGGGCTGGCCGATCGGCAGCGGCGTGATCGAGGGGCGCAGCCAGGCACGCACAAGAAGTCGTGGTTGTTCTGCAGGTAGCGGACGGTCTTGTCGACGGCGGTGCGGAAACGGCGGGCGGTGGTCCAGAGTCTCTCCAGCACCTGCACGATGTCCAGGACGATCCAGGCGTGCCGGTGTTCGGGGTCGCGGGCCTGGGCCTGGGCGAAGGCACGGGCGATGACCTGGCCGGGATCCAGGTCGACGGAGCCGGTCAGCCACTTGTGTCTGGCGCGGGGCCGACGCTTTCCGGTGCGGCTGCAGGGTGGGGCGATGACGTCATGAGGGCGGTGGACGGCCGGATCGGCGTCGTGGACACAGGCCAGGGTCGCCGTCCGTTTCCGGTTCGCCTACTCGCCCTGGGACAGCCGGCGACCCCACCCCGGCCACCGGCCCGTTGGCCGGCTCCGCCGCACCGCCATCGTCGATCCGGGCCGGTCACCGACCCGTCTGCGGAAAGGATCTCGCTCCTCGCCTCCCGCGTGACTCCAGCCGGGACACCGCCCCTTCCTGCTCGACCAGAAGAACAGTGAACTCTTTGATCTGCCCGCGCAGTTCAGCCATCTGGTCCCGTGCAGCAGCCTCCCACCGCTCCTCCAACGATCCGCGGCAGCAGCAACCCACCACGACGATCTCACTGCAGGAGAGCTACCCCCACTTGAGGACGTCGTCAGGGCCAATCGGTTACGCGATGACGGCGCAACTGGCCCTGAAGGAAGCCATAATGGGGACCTAAGGTCGCTTTTGGGCCGTCGCGGATCCGTTGCAGTGTCGGAGGGGGCGCCATGCGATGGACGTTCCTGCCGAGGCATCGGGGCGCTCAGTCAGCCGCCTGTGTGGTGCTCGCGGTCGGGGTCGGCGTACTGACCAACGCCCTGACGAGCCACCTCCATTGGGCGCTCGTCGTGGCACTCGGCGTCATGGTCGCCGCCTGGGCCGCCCTCGAATGGGTGCGTTCCTCGGGTCCGGACGCGAACCGGCCACGCCGTGTCGTCGTGAACCAGACCGTGCGGCGGCTCACCACGGGCAGGCTGCTCGGAGCCCGACGCACGGGCGACGCCGACGTCACGGTCGACCAGAACATCGGCAGGGCGGACGGGCAGGCCGACATCATCGGCGTGGACGATGCCGACGCCTGAACCGGCCGGATCCCACCGGGTGCTGCCGCCGGACGTGGCCGGGCGCCTGGCCGACTTCACTGGACGCCGATGGGCGCTGGGCAGGATCGCGGTGTGGTTGCGCGCCCCCGCCGCACCGTCGTTGCTGATCACAGCAGGACCCGGCAGCGGCAAGACAGCCCTGGCCGAGCGCCTGTTGCAGGTTTCCGCGGGGACGGTGCGCATACCGGGCGTGAGCGGCGGGGACTGCCATATCGACGCCGCCAACTTCTGCGACCAGCGCACCTTCGCCTCGGTCGACCCGGTCCGGGTGCTGGAGCGGTTGGGCGACCAACTCGCCGAGACCGTGCCCGGCTACGGCGCCCAGCTCCTCTCGGCAGCGGGTCGCAGCACCGGCAACATCACCGTGCGCCAACGAGTGCCGGCCATGCCCGGAGCCGTCGTCTCGGTCCAGGGAGTGGTCATCAACCTCGGTGATCGCAACCCCCGCCGGGCGTACGACGAGATCATCCGCCGTCCGCTGCAACGTCTGCACCAAGGCGGCGGTGGAGACGTGGTCATCCTGATCGACGCCCTGAACGAGGCCGAAGCCGCGGCCGGTTCGACCGGGACGATGTCACTCGGACGACTGCTCGGAATGGAATCGGAGGATCCGGTGCCGGGCCTGCGGATGATCCTGACCAGCAGCCGTGGCACCGTGGAGCACGAACTCGGCGGTCACGATCACTTCGACCTGGTCGCCGACGAACCCCAGGACAGTTCCGACGTGTACGACTACGCGCTCGCGCGACTCGCCGGCCGCGTCGCGCGCGCCGACCAACTGGCGCAGCGCATCGCCCTGGTGGACGGCGGCAACTTCCTCTACGCCCGGTACGTCGTGGACGACCTGCTCACCGGACGCCTCTCGGCCGACCAGGCCGCGCGCGAACCACTGCCGGAGAACCTCGCCAACGTCTACGCCACCTTCCTGTGGCGGGAGCGCAACCGCGACCCCGCCGGGTGGTCGCAGCGCATGCGACCGTTGCTGGCCGCGCTCACCCAGGGCCGCGGCGAGGGTCTCACACGGGATCAGCTGGCCCGGGTCACGGAGCTGCGTGTCTCCGTGGTCGACGACACGCTGCGCGCCTGTGCCCGATATCTGCAAGGCACGTTCCCCCAGGGCCCGTTCCGCCCGTTCCACGCCTCCTTCACCACCTTTCTGCTCACCAACGCCGAGCACGTCGTGTATCCGGCCGAGGCCGCCGGTGACCTCGTGGACAGGCTGATCAGGCCGTGGGTCGGCCGTTGGGACGCGTGCGAGCCGTCGACGTTGCGCTACGCGGTGGAGCACATGGTGGAGGCGATCACGCAGCAGCGCGACGGGTCGACCCGCGACGACCTGACCCGATTGCTGATCGAGACCCTGCGGGATCCCGGATATCTTCTCGCCATGGCCGCACGACACGGCGTCGAAAGCCTGCTGGTCGCCGTCGACCAGGCGACCCGCGCCACGCCCGAGCTGGCGCGCAGCCTCGACCCGGTCCACTCGGTGCTGTCACGACAGATCGGCGCGCTGCTGGACCTGGACGTCACCGACGACGCCGAAGTGTTCCTGTCACAGATCCAGTTGGAGGCCGCCGCGCAGGGTGAGACCACGATCGGCGAGGCCGTCGACGCCTTCCGGGCCGGCCGGGCGTGGCAGGGACTCCGCGTGCTCGACGGCACGACTTCCGAATCGCCCTGGTTCCGGGCATCCCTCGTCGGCCACACGCGGGGCCTCACGAATGTGGCGGTGGCGGACGACAGCCGGCACGCGGTGACCACGTCGTACGACTCGACCGCCCGCGTCTGGGACCTGCTGACCGGTCGTCAGCTTCAGGTCCTGCAGCACGGTGGTGTTCCGTTTCACGTGGCGGCGGGCGACCGTTTCGCCGTCACCGGGGCCGAGGACGGTGTGGTGCGGTTGTGGGACATGGCGACCGGACGACTTCGGCACGAGTTCACACCGGACGGGCCGTCCTCGTCCGGCGATCCGCCGCTGCCGTGGGTGCTACGACTCGACGAGGCGCACAGCCGCCTCGTCACCGGATGGAACGACGGTCATGTACGCATCTGGGACGTCCACACCGGCGACACGCTTCACGACTTCGCCCCGCCCCCGGGGGGCCGCGACTGGCCTGAACCGGTGACCGCCATCGACCTGGACTGGGACCGAGGCCGACTAGTCTCCGGCCACATGGGCGGACGCGTCGCGGTCTGGGAGTTGGGCAGGGCGAAGCCGCGGCGCATGTTCCAGATGCGGGTCGACGGACGCTTCAGGATTGACGCGGCGCACCACGGGGACGTGGTGGCCTGCCTGTTCCTCCCCGACGGCCGACGGGTCATCACCGCCGGCAACCGGGAGGGGACCGTTCGCGTCTGGGATCCGGCACGCAAAGGCCCCTTGGCCGAACTGCGCGGCACCATGTGGGAAGTGGCCCGGCTCCAACTGGTCGACGACGGCCGCACTGCCGTGGCCCTATCGGCGTGGGGCACCGTCGAGACGTGGAACCTCGACACCTTTGACCGGTCGGTCACTTTCACACCGCCCGGCCAGACGGAGGGCCGGGAGTTCGGCGAGGCCGCGCTGTGCGCTCTTGCTCCCGACCACGCCATCGTGAGTCTCGACAGGGGCACGATGACCGTCATCGACTTTCGCCGCGCCACCGTCCTCCGCGAGTTGACGACACCCGGCGTTGTCCGCGCCATGGCGGTGACACGGGACCGTCTGCGCATGGTCACGGCGTCGACGGAGCCCGATGCGCGGGTCTGGCGCCTGGATCCCGAGGGCGCCGCTCAACGCGACGAAGACCGTACGACTGCGGGGTACGGCACTGCGACCTGGCCCGCGAGTAATGCCTTCGACCTGGGTGAGTCCTACTCCTCCGACCTCGAATTCACTCCGGACGGGGACATTCGGGTGACTGCCGCCGAAGACGCCGTACGGGTCTGGGACACCGACACCGGGCGGGAACGCTTCGCCCTGTTCGAGATGGATCTCAAGCACCACGGGCAGCCGTGCTGGCGGGAGGAGACGCACGAGCGGGTGCTCGTCCGCGACCACATGGAGGGCGACTGGCACAGCGCCTGTCCTGACGAGTTTGCCGCATTTACCGTCGGTGATTTCCTCAGGGACTCCGGTTCGTACTGCCACCACCAGGTGCACACCTGCGAGGAGGACGGCCTCCCGCGCAGACCCGATCGACCGGTCCGAGCCGTGGTCCTTCCGGACGCCCGGACCGCCTTGGCCGTCCAGGCGGACGGTGCGATCACCACGTTCGGCGTCTACACCGGCACCGTCCGGCGGCGGCTTCCCGGCGGCCTGGCGGGGACACCCGCGCTGCAGGCAGCGGGGCGGACCCTGCTCGCCGCTTGGCCGGAGAGTCTGCGGTCCTGGGACTGGCGGTCCGGCCGCCCGCTGCTGTCGCTCGATGAGCCCCTGTGCCCCTGGACGATCGCACTCTCGGCCGGGGGAACCCACGCCATGGTCGCGACACCCGACGGCTCCGTGCTGATGTGGCCCACCCGGGAACCCCGCGCCATGCGGCGGTGGCAGACGCATCGCGGGGAACTCACCGCTTGCGCGCTCGATGACGGGGGTTCGTTCGCGCTCACCGCCGCCGCAGGCGCCCTGACGCTGTGGGACGTGTCGGCCCGGCCGGACCAACCGCGGGCAATCTCAGCCCTGTTCATGCCGGGGCCGGTGCGCCGGATCTCACCTGACCCGGACGACGACCTCACGTTCACGGTCGACACCGGGAGCAGCGGCGTCTTCACCATTCGCATGGTCGCACGCTAGTGCTGTGACCGCATAGGTTCGCCGGGTTGGTGATGGCGGTTGGATGTGCGGTGACGCCAATCCAACTGCTGGAGGCGCGGTGGCCGAGCCTGTCCGTGTGCGCAGACTGACCGACCGGGAGGGGCAGAAACTGCGGCAGATTGTGTGGCGTGGCAGCATCAACGCGGTGCAATACCGGCGGGCGATGATGCTGCTGGCCTCGGCCGGCGGGAACCGGGTGCTGGTGATCACCCAGTTGGTGCAGGCCGACGAGGACACCGTCCGGGATGTGATCCACCGGTTCAACGAACTCGGCCTGGCCTGTCTGGACCCTAAGTGGGGCGGGGCCCTCCCCGCCAACTCACCCCTGATGACGAGGACTTCGTCCTCCAGACGGCCACCACTCGCCCCGCCAAGCTCGGCCGGCCCTTCACCCGCTGGTCGCTGCGCAAACTTGTCGCCTATCTGCGGAAAGTCCACGGCCGGATCGTCCGCATCGGCCGTGAGACATTACGCAGCCTGCTCGCCCGCTGCGGCGTCACCTTCCAGCGCACCAAGACGTGGAAGGAGTCCCCCGACCTGGACCGCGAGGCGAAGCTGGACCGGATCGAGGAGGTCCTTGACTGCTTCCCGGACCGGGTCTTCGCCGCACGCACGGCGCGTTCTGTTTTCACGGCTGCTACTCGCTCGGCGACGACACTCTGTGGGGCGTCAACCGCTGCAGGAAGGGCGCCACCAACACGCTGGCCGCGTTGAAGTCGATCCGTGCCGCCCGGCCCGACGGCGCCCCGATCTCCGTCATCCTGGACAATTTGTCCGCCCGCAAAGGCCCTGGCATCCGCCGCTGGGCGAAGAAGCACAAGGCCGAGTTGTGCTTCACCCCGGCCTACGCCTCGTGGGCCAACCCGATCGAGGCCCACTTCGGACCACTGCGGCAGTTCACCCTCGCCAACGCCCATCACCCCAACCACACCGTGCAGACCCGGGGCCCTGCACGCCTACCTCCGGTGGCGCAACGCCAACGCTCGCCACCGTGATGTCCGTCAGCGAGATTGCGGGGCGAGCGGGCCTTCTCGCCTGAGGCGGTTATGGGTGTCGCCGGCAGGGACTCAGGGTTCGATGACGAGGCGTTCGATGAGGCCGTCCCGCAGTGTGAACTGGTAGCGCAGATCGATGGTCCCGCCGGGGAAGTTGCCCTCAAGGTGGTGGGTGGCGATGTAGTGGTTCGCGTCGGTCTGCTGGGCGCCGGTGAGGCGGATGGTGTAGGTGAATTCGGTGCTGGATCGGTCGAGCCACTCCCTGATCGCCTCGGTGCCCCTGTAGGTGTTGCCGTCGTCGATCACTGTGGCTTCGCGGGTGAACGCCGTGATTGCGGTGGCGGTGTCGTGGGCGCGGTGCGCGTTCAGGTAGCGGGTGATCAGCTCGGGCAGGGTGTCCTGGGTGCTGGTGCGGGGCTGGTTGTCGTGCATGACGCTCCTTGGGGTGGTGGCGGGTTCAGACGGTGGGGGTGGTGCCGCCGTCGATGACGTGTTCGGCGCCGACGATGGCCGAGGCGCGGTCGGAGACGAGGAAGGCGACGAGCTCGGCTACTTCCTCGGGCCGGTTGGGACGGCCCAGCGGGATGCCGCCAAGGGATTCCATGAGCCGGCCCAGCGCCGCTTCCTGGGTGATGTCCGCGTCGTGGGCGATCCGGGCGACGAGGTTGTCGGCGGCCGAGGTCTGCACGAAACCGGGCGAGACGGTGTTGACACGGACGCCGTGCGGGGCGACCTCGTTGGCCAGGCCCTTGCTGTAGGTGGTCAGGGCGGCCTTGGCGGCGGCGTAGGCCAGGGTGCCGTTCCACAGCGGCATGCGGCGCTGGATCGAGGTGACATGCACGATCACGCCCTTGCCTGTGGCGATCATGTGCGGCAGGAGTGCGCGGTCCAGGCGGACGGCGGCCAGCAGGTTGGTGTTCAGCTCCCTGGCCCAGTCGTCCTCGCCGAGCGCCGCGAATCCTCCGGCCGGCGCCTCGGACCCGCCGAGGGTGTTGACCAGGATGTCGACGCCTCCCACGCGGTCATCCACCTCGGCCGCGACGTGGGCTGCGCCCTGGGCACTGGACAGGTCTGCGGTGATGAACGCCTTCTCCTCGACGTCGTCGGGGCGGCTGCGGGCCGTGACCAGTACGGTTGCGCCGGCCTGGGTGAGACGTCGGGCGATGGCGGCTCCCGTTCCCTTGGTGCCGCCGGTGACCAGAGCGCGTCGGCCTTCGAGGGATTCGCTGAGGGGTGTGGTCACGGTGTGCTCCGTTCCCGGGTGCGGGCGCGGAAGGCACCACTCCCGTCATTACTGCTAAAATAGAAGCTACTGACTTCGACTTTAGCAGTAACTGAGGGGATGGTCGCCGTGGCAAGCCGGATCAGGCTGGAGGACAGGGAGTGCCCACTGTCCACGACGGTGGAACACGTGGGCGAGTGGTGGACGCTGCTGATCCTCCACGATGCTTTCGACGGCTACACGCGCTTCGACCAGTTCCAGGAGAGTCTGGGTATCTCCTCCAGCATGCTCACCACCCGGCTGAAGACCCTCGTCGCCGACGGACTGCTGGAGCGCCGGCCCTACCAGACCAACCCCGTACGCCACGAGTACGTCCTCACCGAACTCGGGCGCTCCCTGCGACCGGTGGTCGTCGCCCTGGCCGCGTGGGGCAACTCCCGCCTCACACCGGCCGAACGCAGCATGATCCTCATCGACGCGCACAGCGGCGAGGAAGTCGAGCCCGTCGTCGTCGACGCCAAGACCGGCCGCCGGCTCGACGACAGCGACCACTACGTCTTCACCGCAGGTCCTGCGGCCAGCGACGCCATGCGCCACCGATACGCGACACGACCGACCACCCCCGCGGAGGCGTAGGGCTGCCCCGAACCACCTGAGCTGGAGGGAGTCATCAGCGCGGCCTCACCCGGTGAACCTTCCCGGTCACAGCACTGGCCGAGCGCGATTGGTTGCAGCCTCGGCGCCAACCTTTCCCCCTGATCGGCCTGTTCCGGGGGCGGAGTTCACCGCCGAGGTCGCGGCGGCCCTCCTGGACGCACCGCTGTAGCAGGACCGACGTCCTGCTACAGGCTGCTGTATCTCGACAGCTTCCCCGACTACGTGCAGGCCGAGGAACGGCACATCCGGCTCGTCGACGATCTCCTCGACCGGCTTGCGGCCACCGGCCGCCCGCTGCCGCGGGACGCGCGCATTCTCGTGCTGGGGGCGGGCCACGGGACGCACGACCTGGGATTCGTCAAGCACGGCCTCGACGTGACGAACACCGACATCCAGCCGGAGACCGCGGCCCTGGGAGAACAACGGCCGGTACGACTGCCCGGCCGGGTCCGTCACGTGGTGGCGGACACGACGAGGGCACTGCCCGACCATGTCCCCGCTGGCTCCATGGGGCCGTCTTCAGTATCGGGTCGTCGTTCGGGTACGAGGACGCAGACGAGGACAACACCGCGGTGTTCCGTACGGCGGATACCGCGCTGAAGTCCGGGGCCCCGTTCGTGTTCGAGTACGTCAACTTTCCCTCGCCGCGGAGGACTTCCTTCTCGGCGACCTCGGCCCGGCCGCGTACGCCCACGCGGGTCCTGCCTTCCGCGCGCTGATGACGTAGGTTGCGCCGCCGGACGGGTCCCCTCCTGTCGGTCGGCACTGTGGCCGCCTGTTGGACTTGGCTGATTTCTCCCTCGCACCTGAACACGGTCGCGGGATGTGCCGGTTGTGCGCCGGTGCGTGCCAGGCGGGTTTACGTCATTGCTCAAGCGCTCATCGGCGTACTGCGCGTTCCGTATTCGCGGGAAACGCACAGGCAGAGGGGTGTGGAAGCGGATTCCGCAAACGAGCTGCGCGTCTCGTCCTCCCCACCCGACGTCCTTGCTGCTCATGGTGTGCGTGTGGTTACAGTGCCGTGCTTGCGGCGAATGGACCAGACCAGTCCGCCCGTACGCAGGCCGGGAACGGCAAGTGGGGGATCGTGTCCAGTCATGTGCTCTCCCCTGCCTGCACACAGCTACCGAGGGGGAGGGTTTCTTGCGTCTCACACGAACCGCCGTGGCCGCCGCCGCAGCCGCGGCTGCTGTGGCGGCCACCATCACGATGGCTCCGCCGGCATCGGCCGTCACTTCCTACGTTCACAACGACTGCACGTCGACCGACACCAGCCATCCGACGCACTGCTTCCGCATTCAGTTCAACTCGCGCTCCGAGACGACGCAGCAGTCCGACAGCGGCTGTCTGGCCACCCGGCACTCCCGGACCAACGACGACGGCTACTCGCCCAACGGCGCCACGGTCATCACGTTCGTGTTCAGCGCTTTCCCGTCCGACGCCTACGGCGGCATGCCGACCCCGTGCGACGCCAGAGGATCGGGGCAGGCCGTGTATCACCACGCCGCTTCCGGGTGGAACCAGGACCCGTACGCCGGATACACGGTGTACGCCAATACCGGCTACAGCGGCACGAGCAAGTACTACCCGAAGGCCGACGGCATCGCCCGCAACCTGGGCACGGGTCTGAAGAACCACAACGGCTCGCACAAGAGGGGTTGATCGGCGATGTCGAAGACCAGAGTCCAGGCCGCTGCCCTCGCCCTCGCCGCTGCCATGGCCGCCACCGTGTTCACCTCGGCATGCGGCGCCCCGCACACCACTTCGGGCAGCGGGAAGGGCCGGCAACTGGTCGCGCAGGCCATGCCGTTGCCGGATGCCGGGATCCGGGCCGGCTGGCCGCAGGCGCGGGTGGAACAGGGGCTGGCCAAGGGCATGCGGCTCCCGCTCCAGGACTACATGCTCGGCTATGCCGAAGTCGTGGATGTGGAGAACGCCAGGGACGTGGTGAAGCAGGAGTGCATGCAGCGCCTCAACTTCGAGTACGCGCCCGAACCGTCCGGCCTGCATCCGAGTACCGCCTACGACTCGATGAACATGGAGCGCCGCTACGGCATCACCGACCGCACGGAGGCCGCCGCGCACGGCTTCACCCCGCCCCAGGTGGCCGCCGATGACGACGACACCGCGGCGGAGGACACCGAACTGGCCAGGGAGGACGCCGAGTCCGCTGTTTCCGGCTGGGACACGGCCATGAACCAGACGTGCATTCCCGAGGCGAACGCGAAGGTCGGCGTCCTGTACGAGACCGATGCGGCGGGAGACCTCGCCTCGCAGTCCTACGATGCCACCGCCGCGCAGACGTCCGTCAGGAACGCCGTCGCCAGTTGGTCGTCCTGCATGGCCGGCGACGGCCACCCGGTGAAATCGCTCGACGACGCCGAGGGCCGGTTCGCCGTACCGAAGAAGCCCGGTCTGAAGCCGGGTAAGGCGGAGGTGTCGTTGGCCACCGACGATGTCGACTGCAAGCAGACCAGCAACCTCGTCGGCACCTGGTACCAGGCGGAGACCGCCTACCAGCACCGGCAGATCGCCTCCCACAAGCACGAGTTGGAGGCGGAGAAGGCCCGCAACGGAAAGTTGATCGAGCGGGCGCGGGCTGTCCTGGCCGCCCGGAAGTAGGCTGCTGTTCCCCCTTTGAACCCCAGGTCGGGACTCCGACCTGGGGTTCTTCTCCGTTCCGGCAACCACGTGCGCGAGGCGCTGCTGCGTCCCGCGCTGGTCCGTGACATCGCCGAGCGGGCCCGGGCGGCCGGCGCGTACACCCATGTGCTGCACGAGTTGATCGACGACGGCAAGGACGTGAGTCTGCAACTCACCGGCCTCGGGCCCGACGACCCCTCCTGGCCGACATCACCGGTGCTGTCCGGCGCGAGTTCGACGACCAAGTGCCCGTGCTCGTCGTGTCGTTGGCGTCTGCGGCGGCAACAGCTTCGCGGCGGCACCCGTGGCGGGAGTCTGCGCGCTGCTCCTCTCCCGCTACCCGGGACTGACCTCTTTCCAGGTCAAGAGCATGCTGCATCTCATGGCGGCGAACGTGGTCGGCGAGTGACGGGGTGAGGGTGCCGGAGGCGCCGGTCACATGTGTTCGGCCTTCGCCTTTGCCGCTCTGGTGATCCAGGACTGGCAGCACCATCGGGCGAGTCCGCCCACGGCGAGGGACACGAGGATTGCTCCCCAGTCGATGACGTGCGGCAGGCCGGGGAAGAAGGCGAAGAAGGCGAGCGTGGCGACGAGGCCCGAGAGGAACGCGGTGACACCCGCTCGGCGCCGCCGTGCTTTCCACGTCGTGTCCGGGTCCTGGTCTTTGTTCTGCTCGATCATGAACAACTCACTTCGTGATGTTGTGACACTGACTCACGCGACGCGTTCCACCGACGTAGAGGTGGGCGCACGCCTTTCCGTAACGAGGCAGCGTCTGAGGAGAGTTGTTGCGCATCGGGTCGATCTTGCACTCGTTGTGTGTCGTGCCGCGGGATGTGCGATAGGTCCGGTTGTCGGTGTCGGCATAGGTGAAGTCGATACGCCAGTTGCAGAAACCGCTGCTCAGCGCTCCGACGAAAGCGCAGTCGACTCCGGCGTTCTGGTATCGGATCTTCCGGCCGCCGCCTCGGATGATGTGCGTGAACACACAGCCCGTCGGAATCTTCATCGTCATACCGCCCACGCTGTACTCGAAGGTACGCACGGGAGTTGTCCCGATCGCGCCGGCTTGGGCGCCGGTCGACATGGCAAGGACGAGGGCTCCCGCGACCGTCAGAGCCGTGGTGAGGCGTGTGACGTACTGCATGACCAAGGCAGTCCCTTTCTGGTGATCTCCTGATGAGTACCTGGGACAACCGCGACCAGTAGTGGCCAGTTACAGGATTACGGGTCGATTCACCGCCATGTGTGATCAGCGAACGACCCGCTGACCGGAAGAAGCGTTCATCCTCGTGGAGGGTTCCGTGTGTGCCGGGCTGAGCATGGTTGCTCTGATGGCCGCTGTGGCTGGAAACGGGGTGCCGTATGGCAGTTGAGGGTGTTCGTCCCGAGTTGATCCTTGATGAGGATCCCTGGCAGTCCGGGCTGGGCCGGGGCGGTTACGCGCATGTGCGGGTGTGGCGGGTGGAGGTGGGGCAGGTGGTCGTGGTGCTCAGTGGGAGGGGTGCCGAGTACCACCCGGAGACGCTGCTTCCCCTGCTGCGTGCCGAATACCCGGACGACACCGTCGAGTTCTTCTTCCACCGGCCGATGGACTGGACGGCCCTGGGGTACTACGCGGAGCTGACGTCGAACGACGACGGGACGGTGACCGTCACGCACATCGCGGGGGACGCGCTGGCCGCCCGTCTCGGGCCCAGCCTGTACGCGACCGAGGACCCGGACGACCACTCGGCAGGCTATGGCGGCGCCTGAGGTCAGCGCGTCGGGTCCGGGCGGTTGCCGCGGCTCAGCGCGTGGGCGCACCAGCCGATGACCGACGCGTTGACCAGTGCCCCGAGGGCGATCGAGACGGTCAACATCGCGGCGCCGTCCGGCAGTACGAGGAAGACGAGGCTGGCCGGGGCGGTGCCGAGAAGGGGGATGACGGCGGCCATGGACCCGCCCGAGTCGTCGGCGATGGTGACGACGACCGCCCAGACGAGCAGGGCCGCGCAGAGCGCGAGGTAGGCGAGGGCGAAGGGGTTGCGGAGGTTCCGGCCCAGTCGCTGGAGAGGGGAACGCGCCGCGTGAGCATCGGTACTGGTCATGGAACGGACTCCTGGAGAGAGGGCGAAGACGGTCAGAGGTGGTCGGCCCCGGGCGGGTTCGGGCGGGTGATGCCGAGGTCGTAGGCGAGGATCGTGGCCTGGACGCGGTCGCGCAGGCCGAGTTTGCGGAGCAGGGCGTTCACATGGGACTTGACGGTGCCGACGGTGATGCCCAACTCCCCGGCGATCTCCGCATTGTTGAGGCCGGAGGCGAGCAGCCCGAGGACGTTGCGCTGGCTGTCGGTGAGGCTGTCGAGTTCACGCGGACCGGAACCGGAGGAATCAGAACCGGAGTTGGCGCGGAATCCCGTACCCGCCCCTGACGCGTAATGCCCGATCAGGCGACGGGTCGCCGACGGCGCGAGTACGCTCTCGCCGCTCGCCACCACCCGGATGCCGTCCAGGAGTTCGGAGGCGTGCACGTCCTTGAGGAGGAAGCCGGAGGCCCCCGCGCGCAGCGCGTCGAAGACGTACGCGTCCAGGTCGAAGGTCGTCAGGACGAGGACGCGGGGCGCGTTCTCCTTTCCGGTGATGATCCGCGTCGCGGCGATGCCGTCGAGTTCGGGCATCCGTACGTCCATCACGACCACGTCGGGGGCCAGTTCGGCGGCGAGCACCACCGCGGTCGCGCCGTCCGCGGCCTCCCCGACGACCGTCATGTCCTCCTCGGCGTCGATCACGGCGGCGAAGCCCGCCCGGACGATGCCCTGGTCGTCGACGACCAGCACCCTGAGGCTCATCGTTGTCTCTCCTCGTCGTCCGGCACCGCCGTGAGCGGCAGCCGGAGGTGGACCGTGCCCGGCGGGCGGCCGGTCGTCAGGGTCCCGCCGAGCGGCGCGATCCGCGCCGTCAACCGGTCCCGTACGGCGGGGTCGGCGGCGCGTGGCACACCGGTGGCCGTGATCGTCAACGTACCGTCGAGCGCGTCGAGTTCGAGTACGGCGGGTTCGTCGTCGCCGGTCGCGAGGAGTGTCTCGGCGACGTGGTAGGCGGCGAGGTCGACCTCGGTGGGCAGGCGTTCCGGCACCCGGTCGGTGAGCCGTATCTCCACGTCACGGCCGGTGGCCCGGCACTGGTGGGCGAGCAGGTCGAGGGCCTGGAGGGTGGGCTGTGGGGTCAGTTCGGCCGCCGTGTCGCCGTCGCGGACCGCGTCCAGCAGGGCGCGCATCGCGGTGAGTGCCTCGCGGGCGCGGGTCGCTGTCGCGTCGAGCCGGCCCGCCTGTGCTTCCGCGATCATGTCGGCGGTGCGGGCCAGTACGGTGGTTTCGAGGCCGGCGGCGATTCGGCGGCGTTCCGCCCAGGCGTCTCGTACGGCTTCCTCCGTCCAGGTGGCGAGGCGTTGGGTTTGGGTGTCGTGGGCTGCGGTGGCGCGCTGTCCGCGCAGGGTTCCGATCCAGTGTGCGGTGGCCGTCGCCAGTGACACTCCTGCTGTTGCGAGCAGGATTACCGACCAGGTGGGGATGGTTGTGCCGCGGTGCAATACGGCGATCGTCAAGGCTGTTGCGTGTGCGGCTGTGGCTGCAACTGGGAAGAGGAAGAAGGGGACTTGAGGTAGTCGGTATGTGCGGGCCGGTGGGGGCTGGGTGCGCCCCGCGGCGGAGCCGCAAATCGATACAGCCCCGCGCCCCTTAAAAGCACCTACCGCCACGCAAGTTGCCAGCATGCTCAGTGTTGGTGGCAGCAACACCGGGCCCGTGTAATCGCCCATCTCCATCGCCACCGGCCACAACAACGCCAAGCCCAGCAACGCGCCCTGCGCGAGGCCGCGCGCCCTTCTCAGCCACAGCAGGGCCACCGCCTGTGCCGCTGCGAGCAGGGCGAAGAGGACCCCCGCTGAGACGTGCGTACTGTTCGACGTCGTTTCCGGGCGGATGATCAGGATCGGCAGCAGTGGCTGTACGCACAGGCCGAACGCGGCGACCACCTGGGCCACGCGGTAGCTCGTCGGAAGGGACTGCTCCAGCGGGCCCGCGGTACGGCCGGGCAGGGTTGCCCGTACCTCCCAGCCGCCCTCCGGCGTGGGGCCGGTGGTCAGGGTGCCGCCCGCCTCACGGGCCCGGGACCGCAGGAAGCCCTGGCCG
>NZ_JAWOAI010000127.1:0-21071 GCF_033194735.1 Streptomyces sp. W16 | reverse complement strand
GCCGACGCCCGCGCCGCCGCCGTGAAGGCACCCCCTCCGGAAGCCGGCCTCGTCGCCTCCTGGTCCCGGCCCCGCCCCGGCGTCAACGGCACCGACGCCGCCGTAGGCCCTGCTGTCCCCGTACCGCCCCCGCTGCCCCCGGAGACCGCGTCCGGCTGGCGCCCCTGGCGGTTCCGGATGTCGAACGACGTCTGGGGCACCCCGACGGTCGCCGGTGACCTCGTCTACGTCACCTCCTTCGAGGTGCACGCCCTGGACGTGCAGACCGGCCGCCGCTCCTTCAAGACCAGGGACGTCGCCTGGTCGATGGCGGTCGCGGACGGCCGTATCCACGCCTCGGACGGCCCCACCCTCTTCGCCCTGGACGCCCGCGAGGGCGGTGACCTGTGGCGGCTGTCCACCGAAGCCTGGGTGTACTCCCTCAAGGCCGAGCGCGGGACCGTCGTGACCGGCACCCGCGGCGGCGGAGTGCAGGCCTGGGAGGCGTCCACCGGACAGAAACTCTGGCAGCTGAGCGGGGCGCAGACCGACTTCGAGTCCCCGGAGGCGGGCCCGGCGCTGCACGACGGCACCGTGTACGTGTGGCAGGACGCCCGGCTGCGCGCCCTGGACGCCCGGACGGGTGACGAGCGCTGGGCGTACCCGATCGGCGACGCGGCCTCCTGCGGGGGCGTACCCGTACGGGTCACCGCCGCCCCGGACGGTCACGTCTACGTCGCGGCCGGCACCCGGGTCCTGTCCGTCGAGGTGGCGAGCGGCCGGGTCCGCTGGCACTTCGAGGCCCCCGCGGTGTTCCTCTGCGCGCCGACCTTCGCCCCCGGCCCGGCGGTGACCGGCGGTGGCATCTACCTCGCCGACTACCTCGGTACGGTCTACGCCCTCGACGCCGCCGACGGCCGCGACCGCTGGCGCATCGCGACCGAGCCACGCGCCTCCATCGAACCTGTCCTGGTCGCCGCCGGGCACGTCCACGTCGGCAGCGGCAAGGGCCTCTACACGCTCGACGCGGTCACCGGCACCCCCAAGTGGCGCTTCCAGGCGGGCGGCGACATCGTGGGCGCCCCCGCCGTCGCCGAGGGCCGTATCCACTTCGGCTCCACCGACCACCTCCTCTACACCCTCAAGGCCGACGACGGCCGGCTCCGCTGGAAGCTCGCGACCGGCGGCGAGATCACCGGCGCACCGGTCGTCAGGGACGGTGTCGTGTACGCGTGCAGCAAGGACCGCTGCGTGTACGCCCTCGACGCGGAGAAGGGGACGGGCACCGCAAGGACCGCGTGAGCGGCGCCCGTTGAGGTCGGTACCATGATCGGATGCAAACGCGGGGGCGCAGGCTCAGATTCACGGCAGTACTGGCATTGACGGTTCTCACCCTCACCGGCTTCTCCACCGGACGGCACCACAGCAGCAGCAGCCGTCACGGTCATGGGAGCGGCGGGGGAGGGGGCGGGTGCAGCAGCTCCAGTCAGGATCACGACACGTCGACATCGTCGACGTCGGGTGGTTCGTCCGGGGGCAGTTCGTACACCCGCCGGCCCAACTACCGCTCCACACCCGACTCCACGGCCTCCTCGGGCAGCGGCACCAGCAGCCTGCTGGACGGTACGGCGAACCTGGTGAGCTGTGCGACCGCGAAGAGGCGGTACGCGACGGTCGAGGTCAGCAACCCGAACAGCCGCAGGGCCGGCTTCGCCGTCCACGTCACCTTCCTGGACGCGGAGAACACCGAGGTCGACTACAACCTCGCGGGCGTCCAGGTCCCGGCCAAGGGCAAGGCGACCGTCCGCGTCCCCGTGGGCGACACCTCCACCCCGGTCGACCACTGTGAAGTGGACCGGGAAGCCGACGTCTCGTCCTAACGCAGCCGGTACTCCCGCTGCCGCCCGGCGAACAGCTCCGCCTGCCGTTCGTCGGGCAGATTCCCGAGCGCGATGAGCGGCGGCGCCTGCGCGTAGGCCTGCGCCCGCGCCGCCTCCTTCGCCGCCCACAACGCCCGCACGGTGCCCTGGACACCCTCGGTCGGATACCCGGCGATGACCGTCGCGCAGGCCACGGCGGCCTCCAACGCCCCGCCGGGCGGGGCAAGTTCGGACACCAGCCCGATCTCGTACGCGCGCTGCGCCGAGATCCGCTCGGCCGTCCCCATGAGCATCATCCGCGCCACCTCGCCGTAGGGCATCCGGTGTGCCATCAGCACCGACTCGTACGCGCTGACCATGCCGTAGGTGGTGTGCGGGTCGAAGAACACGGCGGTCGGATCGGCGACGACGAACTCGCTCTCGCCCAGCAGATAGAAGGCCCCGCCGCAGGCCATCCCGGCCACGGCGGAGACGACCGGCTTCCACAGGTCGTTGGCCTTCGGCCCGATGCGCAGCAGCGGATCGTCCTGCATGTAGGGCGAGTTGGGCTGCGGCACGACCGCGTCCCGGTCGAGTCCGGTGCAGAAGGCACGTTCCCCGGCTCCGGTGAGGACGACGGCCCGTACGGTGTCGTCGAACCGCAACTCCCGCCATACGGCGGCGAGTTCGGCGGCCGTGGCGAGGTCGACGGCGTTCAGTCTGTGCGGCCGGTCGAGGGTGACGACGGCGACACCGGTGTCCTTGTCGGCGGCGATCCGGAGCGTCATGACCGCTCCAGAACCCACTGCGGAAGCCCGTCCGCGTCGAACACGACCTGCACCCGCGCCCCGATCCGGATCCGGCCCGGGGAAAGGGAGTTGATCGCGGCCCCGGCCTCGCTGACGAGATTCCCGACCAGCCGGATCCGGGGGACGTCGACCAGCTCGACCACGATCACGTTGTACGGCGCGACGGCGGCGTAGTCGGGCAGCAGCGGCGGATGCGGGAAGACGTACGACCACACCCGCCCGCGCCCGCTCACCTGCCGCCACTCGCTCGCGAAGGACTGGCAGTGGGGGCAGCAGGGGCGGGGCGGGAAGCGGGGTTCGGCGCAGTCGGCGCAGGTCTGGACGCGGAGTTCGCCGGCGCGGGCGTACTGCCAGAAGGGGGCGCCGTCGGTGTCGGTGAGCGGAGTGAGCATGGCGGTCGACTCCTCATTTCACTTCGTGAGCAGCAGGGCGGAGGTGGGGACGCCCTCGCCCGCCGTCACCAGGCAGGTGGCGGCGTCCGGGACCTGGGCGGTGCTGGTGCCGCGCAACTGCCGTACGCCCTCGTTGATCAGGTTGAAGCCGTGGACGTAGGCCTCGGAGAGCCCGCCGCCGCTGGTGTTGAGGGGCAGTCGGCCGCCGATTTCGAGGGCGCCGCCCTCCGTGAAGGCACCGCCTTCCCCCCTTCCGCAGAAGCCGTAGCCCTCCAGGGAGAGCGGGACGAGCGCGGTGAACGCGTCGTAGATCTGGGCGACATCGACGTCCTGCGGGGTGAAGTCGGCGTGTTTCCACAGGTGTCGGGCGGCGGTCCAGGCGGGTCCTGTGAGGGGGTCGTCGTTCCAGTAGTTGACCATGCCGTGGTGCTGGGCGGGGAGGCCCTGGGCGGCGGAGTGGATGTGGACCGGGGTGCGCCGGCAGTCCCGGGCACGCTCGCGGGAGACGACCACGCAGGCCAACGCCCCGTCCGTTTCCAGGCAGTTGTCGAAGAGGCAGAGGGGTTCGCTGATCCAGCGGGAGGTCATGTACATCTCGCGGGTGAGCGGGCGGTCGTACATGATCGCGGCCGGGTTCTGGTTGGCACGGTTCCGGCAGGCGAGGGCGACATTGAACAAGTGGTCCCGGGTGGCGCCGTACTCGTACATGTAGCGGCGGGTGAGCATGGCTATTTCGTCCGCCGGCCGGAGGAGTCCGAAAGGGCGGGTCCACTGGGCGGGCGTGGGGAGTTGGCGGGCCGTGTTGGTCCAGGGTCTCGCCCCGCTGCCGCGCTTCCGCGACCGCCAGGCCACACCCACCGTCGCCTGCCCGGCGGCGATGGCGGTGGCGAGATGCGCGACGGTGGCACACGAACCCCCGCCCCCATAGCCCACCTTGCTGAAGAAGGTCAGGTCTCCGAAGCCGACCGCCTTGGCGAGCTCGACCTCGTCGGTCTCCTCCATCGTGTAGGAGGCGAGGGCGTCGACCTCGCCCGGCGAGATGCCCGCGTCGTCGAGGGCGGCGAGTACGGCACGACAGGCCAAGGTCCGTTCGTCCTCGGGGAGTTGCTTGGCGAAGGAGGTCTGTCCGATGCCGACGACGGCGGTCGCGTCCTTCAGTCCGGCCGTGCTCTGTCCGGCCATGCTCTGTGCACCTCCGCGTGACACCGGGGCTGCTGACAGGGCGTCAGGCTACAGCTAATCTGACGGACAGTCAGCTACCGGGAACAGGGAGGCCGTTCATGCGCGGAGACGTGGAGTGGGGCAGCATCCCGGGCCTGATCCGGTCGGCCGCCGAGCGGTACGCGGATGCCGAGGCGGTCGTGGACGGCCGGACGAGGATCTCGTACGCCGAACTGGGCGCCCGGGTGGAACGCGCGGCGGCGGCCTGCCTCGCCGCCGGTGTCGAGGTCGGCGACCGGGTGGGCATCTGGGCGCCGAACTCGCTTGACTGGATCGTCTCGGCGCTGGGCGCGGTGTCGGCGGGCGCGGTACTGGTGCCGCTGAACACACGCTTCAAGGGGACCGAGGCGGCGTATGTGCTGCGCGGCAGTGGGGCGCGGCTGCTGTTCGTGACCGGGACGTTCCTGGGGACGTCGTACGTGGCGTCGCTGCGCCGGGCGGCGGGCGAGGGGGCCGGGGACGGTCCCCTGCCCGGACTCCCGGCGCTGGAGCAGGTCGTGGTCCTCGCCGATGACGCGCCGGCCGACTTCCGCACCTGGAAGGACTTCCTCGCGGGCGGGGAGGGTGTGGGCGCGGCGGAAGTGCGGGAGCGGGAGCGGGAGTTGGACGGCTCGACGGTCTCGGACATCATCTTCACGTCGGGCACGACGGGCCGCCCGAAGGGCGCGGTGATCACACACGCGCAGACACTCCGCGGATACGAGATCTGGAGCGACCTCGCGGGGCTGCGGCGGGGCGACCGCTATCTGATCGTGAACCCGCTCTTCCACACCTTCGGCTACAAGGCGGGCGTGATCGCCTGTCTGATGCGGGGCGCGACGATGATCCCGCAGCCGGTGTTCAACGTGGACACGGTGCTCGCGAACATCGCGGCGGAACGGGTGTCGGTGCTCCCGGGCCCGCCCACTCTCCACCAGTCCCTCCTCGACCACCCGGCCCGCGACGCGCACGACCTCTCGGCGCTGCGGCTCGTGGTCACGGGTGCGGCGGTGGTGCCGTTGCGGCTGGTGGAGCGGCTGCGGGGCGAGCTGGGCGTGGGGACGGTGCTGACGGCGTACGGCCTCTCGGAGGCCAGCGGCATCGTCACCATGTGCCGGCGCGGGGACGATCCGTCGGTCATCGCGTCGACGTCGGGCCGGGCGATTCCGGGCACGGAGGTCCGGGTGGAGGCCCCTGCCGGTTCCCCGGGCGAGGTGCTGGTCCGCGGCTTCAACGTGATGCGCGGCTACTACGAGGACGCGGCGGCGACGACGGAGGTCCTGGGCGAGGACGGCTGGCTGCGGACGGGTGACGTGGGCGTCCTCGACGGCGAGGGCAACCTCCGCATCACCGACCGGATCAAGGACATGTTCATCGTCGGCGGCTTCAACGCGTACCCGGCGGAGATAGAGCAGTTGCTGGGTCTGCATCCCGATGTGGCCGACGTCGCGGTGATCGGCGTATCGGACGCACGGCTCGGGGAGGTCGGGAAGGCGTACGTCGTACGGCGGCCGGGGGTCACGCTCACGTCCGACGACCTGATCGCCTGGGCCCGGCGCGAGATGGCCAACTACAAGGTTCCGAGGGTGGTCGAGTTTGTGGGGGAGCTTCCTCGGAATGCGAGCGGGAAGGTGGTCAAGGGGGAATTGCGGGGGTTGTGACGAGCGGTATGGTGACTGGTATGGCAACGAAGAAGTACACCGTCACGCTTCCGGAGGAGCTTGCAGAGGAGATTCGGCGGGAGGTCGGAAGCGGGGGGTTCAGCGCGTATGTCACCAGGGCCATCGAGCGTCAGCGTGAGCGGGATCGGCTGGGGGAGCTGGTCGCGTGGATGCAGGAGGAGAGCGGTGGGCCGCTCACCCCGGAGGAACTGGCGGCGGCGGAGGCCGAGCTGAGCGATGTCGAACGCCGGCTCGACGGACCTGCCGCGTCCGGTCACCACGAGCTTCCGATGGCGGGCTGAATGGCACTCGACTGCTTGGTGCTGGACAGCGAAGGACTGTCGCGGGCGGCGCTGCGGGATCGCGGGATGACGGCGCTGCTGGCAGCCGCTCACAAAAAGGGGCTTCGGGTGGTGACCAGTTCGATGACCCTGATCGAGGCCTACCACGGCCATGTCCGACGTGAGGCCTGGAGCTGGGTGACGTCCCGCATCGTCGTGGAACCCGTGACACGGGAAGTCGCCGACGCCGCGATCAGCCTCCTCAAGGACACCGGCCTGCACGGCCACAAATACGCCATCGACGCCGCCCTCGCGGTCGTCGCCGGGCGTCAGCCGGGCGGTGTCGTGCTGTACACGTCCGACATGGACGGCCTGCGGAAACTGTGCCCGCCGCGGGTGGCGGTCAGAGGCCTCTAGCCCCCAAGACACACATCGGCCGCGACGGCTCCCCCTCGGTGCCGCCGCGGCCGATCCCCCGTCTGGCGGAAGGCCGGTCAGGCTTCCTCGTCCGTGACGTGGATGTTGTCCGTGGTGACCGTGCCGGTGTCGCCGGAAGCGACCGTCAGCGGCTCGTCCGTGACGTGGATGTTGTCCGTGGTGGCCGTACCGGTGTCGCCGGCGACCGTGAGCGGCTCGTCCGTCACGTGGATGTTGTCGGTGCTGTTGTCGTCGCTCATCTTGCGCTCCCCTGTGTTGTGCGGTGACTGGAACAAGATCCGTCCGGCAACTCCCCCGAGGGCCGCCGGACGGATCTTGTGGGCCGGTTCACCTTAGAGGCCCGGCCCCTGTGTCGTTCCGCCTGCCCCCCGACGCGACGGCCTGACACAGTTGAGACTGCCTGGCCGCGATAAACGAACGATGAACGCCCCTACGGACGCCGCGAACCGGCTCCGCGAACCGGCGCTTTCAGGCGGCGGCGGACGGCGTCAGCAGGGCCCTCACCTCGTGCGCCTCCGGTGCCCCCAGCGCCTCGAAGATGTCCAGTGCCTCACGCCAGCACACCTGGGCCCGGTCCAGATGACCGATCCCGGTGAGGGCGCGGCCGAGCACCGTGAGGACGTTGCCGTGCCGCCAGTCCCCGCCGACGCCGCGCAGCAGCGTCAGGGCCGTCTCGGCGTTCGACGCCGCCTGCGCGGGCCGCCTTGCGGTGAGGTCGAGTTCGGCGAGGCGGAAGACGGTCATGCCCTCCCACAGGCGCTGCCGGCTGTCCCGGAACACCCGCAGGGCCTCCTGGAGGCATTCGGTCGCCTCGGCCAGCTTCCCGCTCCGGGCGAGCGCGAGTCCCAGCGCGTAGCGGCCGTTGGCCCCCTTCAGGTCGTGTTCCATGTCGTCGTACATCGCGGTGCCCTGCTGGGCCAGCGCGACCGCGCTCTCGGTCCGGCCGGTGGCCAGGTGGGTGCGCGACAGGTTGCAGAGGGCGCTCGCCTCTCCCGGGCGGTCTCCCACCACGCGGAAGTTCTCCATGGCGCGGGTGAAGTGCTGCTCGGCGTCCTCGTAGCGGCTCTGGTACATCGCGATCGCCCCGCTGGCGTTCGACGACCAGCAGCTGGTGAGCCGGTCCCCGGCCGCCTCCGCCAACTCGGTGGCCTGCTCGGCCTCCTGTACGGCGGCGTCGAACCGGCTGCCGGAGACGTGGTGCACGAACGCCAGCGTCAGGAGCGCCCGGCCCTCGGAGCGGAGGTCCCCCGACTCCCGCGCCACTTCCCGCAGTCGCCCGGCGACCGCCTCGTACTCCTTGGAGTTGGTCCCCGACTCCGCCAGGTCGCAGGCCGCCCACAGGGTGTCCACGGCCCGGCGCAGTGTGCCCGTGTGGGCGGCCTGGCGTACGCAGGCGAGCAGACTGATCGCCTCCGAGTACAGCCAGTCCTGCGCGGCGTGCCGGTCCGCGAACGTCAGCCCCGGGTGCGCGGTGCGCTCCAGGTGGTCCACCAGCCGGTCCCCGGGGCGTTCGATCAGGTAGACGCCCGAGACGGTGGCGAGATAGAAGTCCAGCAGCCGGGACAGCGCGACCGCCGTCCCGCTCGTCGGCGACTCGTCCCGCTCCGCACACGACCGCGCGTACAGCCGCACCAGATCGTGGTACCGGTACCGGCCCGGCGCCGCCGACTCCACCAGCGAGGTGTCGACGAGGGACTCCAGCACGTCCTCCGTCTCCTCCACCGGAAGGTCCAGCGTCGCGGCGGCAGCCGCCAGCGAGATGTCCGGGCCGTCGGCCAGCCCCAGCAGCCGGAACGCGCGGGCCTGGGCCGGCTCCAACTGGCCGTAGCCCAGCTCGAATGTGGCCTTCACGGCGAGGTCGCCGGCCTGCAGTTCGTCCAACCGCCGTCGTTCGTCGGCGAGTTTCGCGGCGAGCACCGAGACCGTCCAGGTACGACGGGCCGCCAGCCGCGATGCCGCGATCCGGATCGCCAGCGGCAGGAAACCGCAGGCCGCGACCACGTCCAGGGCGGATTCCCGCTCGGCGGCGACCCGTTCGGCGCCCACGATTTTCGTGAAGAGCTGCAGGGCCTCCTCGGGGGACATCACATCGAGGTCGACGAGATGGGCTCCCGCCAGGTCCACCATCCGGACCCGGGAGGTGACCAGTGCGGCGCAGCCCTCCGTCCCCGGCAGCAGGGGCCTGATCTGGGCCGCGTCCCGTGCGTTGTCCAGCAGCACCAGCACCCGGCGGCCGTCCAGCACCGACCGGTACAGCGCCGAGCGTTCCTCCAGGGAGTCCGGTATCGCGGAGTCCGCGGTGCCCAACGCGCGTAGGAACGCGCCCAGTACGGTCTCCGGCTCGGCGGCGCGGGAGCCCGCGCCCTGCAGGTCGACGTACAACTGGCCGTCGGGGAAGGCGGATCGCGCCTGGTGGGCCACGTGCACCGCGAGGGTCGTCTTGCCGACACCGCCGATGCCGGCCAGCGCCGACACCGCCATCACGCGGCCCTCGGCCGAGGCCAGGACATCGCTCAGTTCGGACACGAAGGACACGCGGCCCGTGAAGTCCGGGACCGTCGCCGGGAGTTGGTGGGGGCGGACCGGTGCCGGCACGGTCTCCGCCGCGGGGGCGGAGGGTTCGGCCAGTGCCGGGTCCGCCTGGAGGATGCGCTGCTGGAGCTCGCGCAGGCCCGGGCGCGGGTCCACGCCCAGTTCGTCGGCGAGCAGCCGCCGGGTGTCCGCGTACACGGCGAGGGCCTCCGCCTGGCGGCCGGAGCGGTACAGCGCGAGCATGAGCAGTTCGCGGAACCGCTCCCGGAGCGGGTGGGCCGCCGTGACCGCCGTCAGCTCGCTGACCGCCTCTGCGTGGCAGCCCTGTTCCAGGTCCATGTCGAGGCGGGATTCGAGGAGTTGGAGCCGCCACTCCTCCAGGCGGACCCGCTGCGCCTCCGCGTACGGGCCGGGCAGTCCGGCCAGCGGCTCCCCGTCCCACAGCGCCAGCACCCGGCCCAGCAGATCCCGCGCATGGCACAGGTCACCCGCCGACTTCGCCTTCTCCGCCTCGGTCGCCAGGTCCTGTGCCACCGCCGAGTCCAGCGCGCCCTCGGGCAGTCCCCGTACGGCGTACCCGCCCGACTCGCTGACGAGGACCCCGGCGTCCAGGGTCTTCCGCAGCCGGGACGCGTACGTCCGCACCGCGGCCAGCGCCTGCGACGGAGGGTCGTCGCCCCACAGGGCGTCGATCAGCTCGCCGGCGGTCGCCGTCCGGCCCTCGCGCAGCAACAGCGCGGCCAGCAGGGAGCGTTGCTGGGGAGAGCCCATGGGCAGCGAAACAGGGCCCCGCCAGGCACGTACCGGACCGAGCACGCTGAACCGCAGCGCCGTCGACTCGTCCGAGCCGGAGGCAGGGCTTCGCTGCTCCGGTACTCGCGGTCCACCGTCCATCGCCGTTCCCCCTAGGCAAGCCTGATAACTACGACAGTTTGCCTTGTCCGCGGCGGATGCGTCAGCTCTCGGAGACACCGCTCACACGAGGCCGCGCGGGATATCACAAGCCCCTCACACGGCCTACGCACAGATCCGCACACAACCGAGCACCCGGCGAACCCGTATCCAGCTAGCTGACGGGTCGTCAGATCGGCGCTACCGTGAGCGCCATGGACACCCAGACCACCGCCCCGACCCCCCTTCCGCCGATCATCTCCGTCGACGACCACACCGTGGAGCCCGCCGACGTCTGGCAGCACCGGCTGCCCAAGAAGTACCTGGACACCGGCCCGCGCGTAGTCCGCGCACCGCTGAAGGAAATGACGTTCCTCGGCGGCCGGTTCAAGCCCGTCATGGGCGAGCCGGGCGACGACGGCCCCATCGGCGACTGGTGGGTGTACGAGGATCTGCACCGCCCCCTCACCCGCCTCGACACCGCCGTCGGCTACAGCAGGGACGAGATCAAGCTCGAAGTCATCACTTACGAGCAGATGCGGCCGGGCTCCTACGACGTTCCGGCCCGGCTCGCCGACATGGACGTCAACCACGTCCAGTCCGCGCTGTGTTTCCCCACCTTCCCGCGCTTCTGCGGCCAGACGTTCACCGAGGCGGCCGACCGCGAGCTGGGGCTGCTCTGCGTGCGGGCCTACAACGACTGGATGGTGGAGGAGTGGTGCGGCCCGCAGGCAGAGGGCCGACTCATCCCCCTTCCCCTCATCCCGCTCTGGGACCCGGAGTTGGCCGCCGCCGAGGTCCGCCGCAACGCGGCCCGCGGCGTCCGCGCCGTCGCCTTCTCCGAGATACCCCCGCACCTCGGCCTGCCGTCCATCCACACCGACGACTGGGACCCCTTCCTGGCGGCCTGCGCCGAGACCCGCACGGTCATCGCCATGCACATCGGCTCCAGCAGCCGTATGCCCTCCACCTCCGCCGACGCCCCGCCCGCCGTCGGCTCCACCATCACCTTCGCCAACTGCTGCTATTCCATGGTGGACTGGCTGATGAGCGGCAAGTTCGAGCGCTTCCCCGACCTCAAGGTCATGTACGCCGAGGGCCAGATCGGCTGGATCCCCTACATCCTGGAGCGCGCCGACGTGGTCTGGGAGGAGAACCGCGCCTGGGGCGGCGTCGCCGACAAGGTCCACCGCCCGCCGTCCGAACTCTTCACCGAGCACGTCTACGGCTGCTTCTTCGACGACGCCTTCGGCCTGAAGAACCTCGACTCCATAGGCGTCGGAAACGTGTTGTACGAGACCGACTACCCGCACTCCGACTCCACTTGGCCCAAGTCCCGCGAGGTCGGCGAGGCACAGATGGGGCATCTGGCGCCGGACGTGGTCGAGCGGATCGTCCGGGGCAACGCCATCGACCTGCTGGGCCTGACACCGGACGGTCTCTGGGCGGGCCCCAAGTGACCGGCCTCGGCTACGGAATCCAGCTGCCCGTCCAGTCCCAGAGCACCATCTACGCCGAACCCTGGGAGGCCGACGCGGGCCCCGCCGACCTCGTCGAGATCGCCCGCGCCGCCGACCGGTCCGGCTTCGACTACATCGCGGGCTGCGACCACGTCGGCGTCCCGCGCCGCCTCGCCGCCGCGATGAGCACCATCTGGTACGACCCCGTCGCCACCCTCGCCTTCCTGGCGGGCGTGACGGAGCGGGTCCGGCTGCTCAGCCATGTGGCGGTCGTGGGGCTGCGGCACCCGCTGATCACCGCCAAGCAGTACGCCACCCTCGACCACCTCAGCGGGGGCCGCCTGGTCCTCGGGGTCGGCGCCGGGCATGTGCGCGAGGAGTTCGAGGCGCTGGGCGTCGACTTCGAGCGGCGCGGGTCCGTCCTCGACGAGTCGATCGACGCCCTGCGCGCCGCCCTCGGCCCGGACGAATTCCCGGAGCATCATGGGAAGTTGTACGACTTCGAGGGCCTCGGGCAACGGCCTCGCCCCGCGCAGGAGCACGTCCCCCTCTGGGTCGGAGGGTCGTCCCCCGCCGCCGTACGCCGGGCCGCGCTCAAGGCCGACGGCTGGCTGCCGCAGGGCGACCCGCGCGACCGGTTGTCCGAGCAGATCGAACGGATCCGGCGACTGCGCGAAGAGGCCTCCGTCCAGGGGCCGTTCGTGTTCGGGGCCATCACCGAGCCGTTGTACGTCGGTGAACCGGGGTGGGAGGTCGGCCGGCGCACGCTCACCGGAGCGCCCGAAGCCCTCGCCGAGTCCCTCCGCGCCTACCGGGCGATGGGCGTGGACCAGATCCAGGTGCGCTTCCGCTGCCGCGACCGCGGCGAACTCACCGACCAGATAACCGAGTTCGGCACCGAGGTGGGGCCCCTGCTCTGATCACAACCAGTTTGAACACGGTCACGCCGAGCCGCGTATGTATGGACGTACGGACGTCATGGCTCCGGCGGAAGGACCCCCAAGTGCGATCCTCCGAGCGACTCGTAGTTGCCCTGGCCTCCGCCGGGGTCACCTGGCCGCACGAGGACTGGCCGGACCCGGACGATCAGTACGTGGACCGTGTGGTGCATGTCCTCCCGCCCTTCCACGGGCTGGCGGAGACCACGGCGGACGTCGTCGTGCTGCACTGCGAGGACCCGGCGGCATCCTTTCCGGGGCTGCTGGACGTGCTCCGCACCCGGAACGTCCCGGCGATCGTGGTCAGTCCGCGCCAGAACACCGAAGCGGTGGTCGACGTGTTCCGGGCCGGGGCGGGCTATCTCGTCGAGGGCGACCACTGCCCCCAGATGATGTCCTCGGCGGTACTGGCGGCCACCGTCGGGCACACCTACCTCTCGCCGACCGCCTGCGACGCCCTGCGGGAGGGGGCCCGGCGGATGGCCGCGACCGACGAGGCGATGGAGCGGCTGCGCGCGCTGCTGTCACCGCGCGAGCAACAGATCATGGAGCTGCTGTCGACCGGCCTGGGCGCGCAGCAGATCGGGCAGCGATTACGGCTGAGCGAGAAGACCGTCCGCAACAACCTCAGCAACATCTACGCCAAGCTGGACGCCAGGAGCGGCACGGACGCGGTCCTGCGCTGGCTGGGAGCCACGCCCGTGCTTCGCACCTGAGAACCGTCCGGGAAGACCGGCCGGAATCTCTTTCCGGGGATCAGGGTGCCGGGACCTCCGTCAGCGGTATTTCCACATCGGTGACATTGGCGCCGCCCTGACCGAATCCGGCCTCTTCGGACTGGAGCGCCTTCGTCGAGTTCGGGACTGCGTCGGCCGCCGTGGTTTCACATTTCACGTTCCGCAGCCAAAGGCGCCCGTCGGGCGTTCCGTTGTTCAGGATCTGCGGATAGAAGACGTGCACGGTGGCGGCGCCCTCGCTCGGCGCGAAGAACACCGTCTGGCCGTCCTGCGCGTCCTTGTACGTGGCCTTCAGGAATCCGCTGACATCGGTGTGTTTGGCGGACCACATGAAGAAGGCGGTGCTGTCCGCCTGCACGGTGTCCGTGCGGCTGAACGCCAGCGTGGTCGTCTTGTCGTCACGCGTGATGTTGATGGTCGACGTGCTGAATTCCAGGCCGACTTCGAAGAGCGAGTTCCCGAGTTTCGTGCCGGCCTCGGTGACGGTTCCCTCCTCCACCTGGAGGGTCCGTGTCACCGACGTACTGACGTTGAAGGTCTTCGTCGCGGTGCTCGTGGAACCGCAGTTGTCGCTCACCGGGGAGACGCGTTCATTTGGTCCGAGGCTGTTCGCCTTGAACTGCACGTCGACGAACTCGCAGTCGGCCAGCTTGTCGGAGTCCGCGGAACAGTCGGCGGACACTTCGGACGGGGTGGCGGCGTTCGCCTGGTTCATCAGCGGGACGATCACCGCGAGCGCCGCCACGGGGGCCAGCATCAGGGTGACGCGCTTCTTCTTGCTCCGGTGGCTTCTGCTGCGGCCGGTCCGGGACATGGGTATCTCCTGTGGGGTGTAAGGGAGTTGAGCTGCGGTTTCCTGCTGTACGGCCGGAGGCTCAGCAGTCCTCCAGGACCGCCTTGGAGGTGCCGTCCACGACACCGGGGGCGCCCGCGGCGCCCGGCAGGATGACCGGTCCCTCGACGACGTCCGGTGCCACGAAGTTCTGTTCGGGAGAGGGGTTCACGGCGAAACTGCCGGGATCCGCGTCGATGCGCACGCGCCATTCACCGGTCATGCGCTGCAGCTTCGGCGTGAACTCCATGTGGAGCACCTTGCCGACCGGCACGTCCCGCGCCTCCGTGTCACCGGCCGTCGCCGACTTCACCGTCATGTCGAGGGTGCCTTTGTGCTTGCTCCAGGAACCGCTGAGGAATCCGAAGAGGCCGCCCGCCGCGCCCTGTTGGGTGGAGATGTACGTGCCCTGCCCCTGAGCCGATGTCGACGACCAGGTGATGGAGACCTTCGCCGGATCGGTGGCGTTCGGCTCGCAGTTCGGGAAGTCGATGGACGACTTTTCGGTGGGGCCGTCGAAGGTCTCGAAGTTCGTCTCGACGAAATCGCAGTTGTCGGCCTGGAAACCGTCCGCGAAGGCGCCGCCGAAATCCTCCACCGACCGCTGCTCGCCGTTGACCACCGCGGACCTCTCGCACATGGTCATGATCTGGTCCGGGGTCTTCGCGTCGGCCGCGTTCGCCGACGGAAGCAGGGCGACGATCACTCCACCGGTGGCGAGTGCCGCGCCGATCGCGACATACCTGACTTTCCTGTTGCGCAATCTCCGCTTTGCCATACCCGGAATTGTTGGAGTCAAGCCGAGGTATGGCCAGGGTCAAATGTCCCTACTCCGCGGTCACTTCAAGTGTGCTTGTGCAAGGCCTCCCTCCTGCGCAAGGCGCCCATCCTTCCATCTGACGCTTCGTCAGATGCGGCGCTACGATGACCCGCATCCACCGATCCCGAGGAGGCCCGCATGGGCAAGCTGGACGGGCGCGTCGTTCTGGTCACCGGAGCGGCGCGCGGACAGGGGGAGCAGGAGGCGCGACTGTTCGCGGCCGAGGGCGCGAAGGTCGTCGTAGCGGATGTGCTGGATGAGCAAGGGGAGGCGCTGGCCAAGGAGTTGGGCGCGTCCTATGTGCACCTCGATGTCCGCGAGGAGGCCGACTGGGGGGCCGCCGTGGGGGCGGCGAAGGAGACGTACGGGCGGATCGACGGGCTGGTCAACAACGCGGGGATCCTGCGGTTCAACTCCCTTGTGGATACCCCGCTTGAGGAGTTCATGCAGGTGGTGCGGGTGAACCAGGTCGGCTGCTTCCTGGGGATCAAGACCGTGGCGCCGGCGATGGAGGACGGCGGCACGATCGTCAACACGGCCTCGTACACGGCGGTGACGGGGATGGCGGCCGTCGGCGCGTACGCGGCCACCAAGCACGCCATCCTCGGGCTCACCCGCGTCGCCGCGCTGGAGCTGTCGAGCCGGCGGATACGGGTCAACGCGATGTGCCCCGGCGCCATCGACACCGCGATGTCCAACCCGGCCCAACTCGACCCGGACGCCGACGTCGAGGAGATGTCCCGGGCCCTCGACGAGCTGTACCGCAAGCTCGTGCCGCTCGGCCGGATCGGGAAGCCGGCGGAGGTCGCCCGCCTCGCGCTCTTCCTGAGCTGCGACGACTCCTCCTACATCACCGGGCAGCCGTTCGTGATCGACGGGGGCTGGCTGGCGGGAGTCAGTGTCTTCTGACGTCTTCCGAGGCGTCCGACCTCATCTGACGGGGCGTCATCTATTGACGAATCTGACGCTACGTCAGAAAGTCGTAGCACTCATAGGGACCACCTGGACTTGGGACGGTGAACCTCCTTGGAATTCGGGCTCTTTGTACAGGGATACGTGGGCAAGCGTGCCGAAACGGACCCGCTGGCCGAGCACAAGGCGCTGATGGAGGAGACCGAGTACGTCATCCAGGCGGACAAGTCCGGCTTCAAGTACGCCTGGGCGTCCGAGCACCACTTCCTGGAGGAGTACTCGCACCTCTCGGCCAACGACGTCTTCCTCGGCTACCTCGCCCACGCCACCGAACGCATCCACCTCGGCTCGGGCATCTTCAACCCCCTCGCGCAGGTCAACCACCCGGTGAAGGTCGCCGAGAAGGTCGCCATGCTCGACCATCTCACCGGCAACCGCTTCGAGTTCGGCAGCGGGCGCGGCGCCGGCTCGCACGAGATCCTCGGGTTCATACCGGGCGTGACCGATATGAACTACACCAAGGAGATCTGGGAAGAGACCATCGCCGAGTTCCCCAAGATGTGGCTCCAGGACGAGTACGTCGGCTTCCAGGGCAAGCACTGGCAGCTGCCGCCGCGGAAGATCCTGCCCAAGCCGTACGGCAAGGCGCACCCCGCGATGTGGTACGCCGCCGGGTCGCCTCCGTCGTACGCCATGGCCGCCCGGAAGGGGCTCGGTGTCCTCGGGTTCAGCATCCAGAAGGTCTCCGACATGGAGTGGGTGCTTGAGCAGTACAAGACGGCGATCGTGAACGCCGAGCCGGTGGGCGCGTTCGTCAACGACAACGTGATGGTGACGACTACGGCGATCTGTGCGCCCACGCACGACGAGGCGATCCGGATCGCGACGAGTGGGGGGCTGCACTATCTGCCCTCGCTGGTGTTCCGGTACCACGACACGTTCCCGCGGCCCGAGGGGTTCCCCGTGTGGCCGGAGACGCTGCCCGAGTACACGCCGGAGTTCGTCGAACTCCTCGTGGAGGAGGAGCTGTTGATCTGCGGGGATCCGGACGAGGTGCTCACGCAGTGCAAGCGGTGGGAGCAGGCCGGGGCGGATCAGTTGAGCTTCGGGTTGCCGGTGGGGGTGCCGAAGGAGGAGACGTTGCAGACGATTCGGTTGATCGGGGAGCACGTGATTCCGAAGATCGATACGGATCCTGTGCATCGGACGTCCCGGTTCCGGGCTGCCGTGTAATCGCCGTTGCGGGGTGCGGGTGCGTGGGGGCTGGTCGCGCCCACGCGGCAGAGCCGCAAATCGACACAGCCCCGCGCCCCTGGGTTGGCGCCCCTGGCCGGAGTTTGAGGAGGTAACCCTCGTGCTTGATCACGTCATCACAGGTGTCACCGTCGTTGATGGGACCGGGGCGCCCGGCTTCACCGCCGACGTCGGGATACGCGACGGTCGTATCGCCGTCATCGGTACGGTGACTGAGGAGTCCCGTAGCAGCGAGGACGCGACCGGGTTGGTTCTCGCCCCCGGGTTCGTCGACCCCCACACCCACTACGACGCGCAGCTCTTCTGGGACCCGTACGCGACGCCCTCCCTCAACCACGGGGTGACGACCGTCGCCGCCGGGAACTGCGGGTTCACCCTCGCGCCCCTGAAACCGGCGGACGCCGACTACACGCGCCGGATGATGTCCAAGGTCGAGGGGATGTCGCTGGTCGCGCTGGAGGAGGGGACGCCCTGGAGCTGGCGTGGCTTCGGGGAGTATCTGGACGCGCTCGAAGGGCGGATCGCCGTCAACGCCGGGTTCATGGTCGGGCACTGTGCGCTGCGCCGGTACGTGATGGGGCCGGATGCCGTGGGTGGGCAGCCGAGTGAGGAGCAACTCGCCGAGATCGTACGGCTGTTGCACGAGGCCATGGACGCGGGCGCCTGGGGTTTCTCCACCACCCAGTCCTCCACCCACTCGGACGGCGACGGCCGGCCGGTCGCCTCCCGGCACGCCCGCCCGGAGGAACTGCTGGCCCTCTCGCGGGCCGTCGGAGAGCACGAGGGGACACAGATCGAGGCGATCGTCGCCGGGTGCCTGGATCAGTTCAGTGACGCCGAGATCGATCTGTTCGTCGAGATGAGCGCGGCGGCGGGGCGTCCGCTGAACTGGAACGTGTTGACCGTCGATGCCGCTGTGCCTGAGCGCGTGCCTCGGCAACTGTTCGCCAGTGAGCGGGCGCGGAAGGCCGGCGGCCGGGTCGTCGCGCTGACCATGCCGATCCTCACGCCGATGAACATGTCCCTCGGCACCTTCTGCGCGCTGAACCTGATACCCGGGTGGGGCCCGATCCTCAGCCTCCCCGTGCCCGAGCGGATCGCCACGCTGCGCGAACCCGGCGTACGGGCCCAGATGTTGCTGCGGGCGAACAGCAAGGAGGCGGGGGTCTTCCGGCGGCTCGCGAACTTCGGGCGGTATGTGATCGGGGACACGTACAGCGCGGCCAACGAGGGGCTGACCGGGCGGGTGGTCAAGGACATCGCCGCCGAGCGCGGTCAGGAGCCCTTCGAGTGTCTGGTCGAGATCTGCGCGGCCGACCAACTCCGTACGGTCCTGTGGCCGATGCCCTCCGACAACGACCCGGCCTCCTGGGCGCTGCGCGCCGAGACCTGGCAGCACGAGGACGTGCTGCTCGGCGGGTCCGACGCGGGGGCGCATCTGGACCGGATGTGCGGGGCGCCGTACACCACCCGGTTCATCGGGGACTGTCTGCGCGGGCGGAAGCTGGTCGGGCTTGAGCAGGCGGTGAGGATGCTGACCGACGATCCGGCGCGGCTGTTCGGGCTGCGGGAGCGCGGGCAGGTGCGGGAGGGCTGGCATGCGGACCTGGTGCTCTTCGACCCGGAGCGGATCGACGCCGGCAAGGCCACCCTGGTGCACGACCTGCCGGGTGACAGTCCGCGCCTCGATTCGAAGGCGATCGGGATACGGGCCGTGTGGGTCAACGGTGTCGAGGCCATGCGCGACGATGTGGTGAGCGGGAACGTGCCGGGGCGGGTGCTGCGGTCGGGGCGGGACACCAGGACGGTGAGCACCCGGTGAGTTCCGAAGTCGGCTCTCAAGTCGCCGATGGGCAGCGGCTGTTCATCGGCGGGGAGTGGGTCGAGCCGGACGGCGGGCATTACGCCGTCGTCGATCCCGCGACCGAGGAGACCGTGGGGTGGGCGCCGGAGGCCTCGCGGGGGCAGGTGTTCGCCGCCGCCGCCGCGGCCCGGGACGCCTTCGGGCCGTGGTCGCGTACGCCGCCCGAGGAACGCGCGGCGATCCTCGGTCGGGCGGCGGACCTCGTCCGTGGCCGGCTGGTGCCGTACGCCGAACTCGCACAGGCGGAGACCGGCGCCACGACCGGGACCGCGCGGGGTATGCAAGTGGGCGTCGCCGCGGCCCGGTTCCGGCGGTACGCGACCGTCGAACCCGCCGAGTGGGCGATCCCGCCGCAGGTCAACGAGGCCGGGCCGTTCGGGCGGGCGGCCGTCATGGGGGCCCTCGCGGTACGGCAGCCGGTGGGCGTCGTCACCTGCATCACGTCGTACAACAACCCGTGGGCGAACCCCGCCGGGAAGATCGCCCCCGCCCTCGCCATGGGCAACACGGTCGTCGTGAAACCGGCCCCGCAGGACCCGCTGTCCGTCTACCGGATGGCCGAGGCGCTGGAGGCGGCCGGGGTGCCGCGCGGGGTCGTGAACGTGGTGGGCGGGCGTGCGGTGGAGGTCGGGGAGGCGGCCGTGGAGTGCGGGGACGTCGACATGGTCAGCTTCACCGGGTCCACGGCGGTCGGGCAGCGGATCGCCGAAGTGTGCGGACGCGGTATGAAGCGGCAGTTGATGGAGCTGGGGGGGAAGGGCGCGGCGGTCGTCTTCGACGACGCCGACCTCGCCTCCGCCGTCTCCGGGATCGGTACGACCTTCTCCTTCTACAGCGGGCAGATCTGTACGGCGCCGACGCGGGTGCTGGCCCAGCGCGGGGTGTACGACCGGCTGGTCGAGCAACTGGGCGTCTACGCAGGCCGGTTGAAGGTCGGGGACCCGCGCGCGCCGGACACCGTGGTCGGGCCGGTGATCTCGGCGGCACACCGGGAGCGCGTCGAGTCATACGTCGAACTGGGCCGCAAGGAAGGCGCGGTGGTGGTCGCGGGCGGTGAACGCCCGTCCGACGGACCGGGGTTCCTCGTCGCTCCCACCGTCCTGGCCGACTGCGGCGCCGAGATGCGGGTCGTCCGGGAGGAGATCTTCGGCCCGGTCGTCGTGGTCGTCCCCTTCGACGACGAGGAGGAAGGGATCGCCCTCGCCAACGACAGCGACTACGGCCTCATCGACTACGTCTGGTCCGGGGACGTGGCCCGGGCGTTCCGTGTGGCACGGCTGCTGCGGGCCGGCGGGGTCGGCGTCAACACGGTGGGCCGCAACATGGAGGCGCCGTTCGGCGGCTTCAAGAAGAGCGGCGTCGGCCGGGACGTCGGCTCGTACGCGCTGCACGCGTACAGCGAGGTACAGGCGATCGTGTGGCCGGGGTGAGAACTCCGAAGAGACTCCGGTTCACCTGTCCAGATCCACCCGCACCGTCAGCAGGCTCGACCCCATCGCCTTCACCGCCGCGCTGTTGAAACGGGGCAGGGTGCGCAGGCGGGCGCGGGGGTCGTCGTCGGGGAGGAGGTGAGCCGTTCCGGTGTGCCAGCGGCCCATGATCCGTACCCGGACCCGCGGGTTCGCCTTGATGTTGCGGACGTAGTGGGAGAGTTCGCCGAACTCCGAGACCAGCCAGAAGGTGTCGCCGACACGGCGTCCGCCGAGCGGGGTGCGGCGCGGCTGCCCGGAGACGCGGCCGGTGGTCTCCAGGACGGTCTGGGTGGGGAGGCGGCGGGTGACGGAGTTCAGCACCCGCTGGATTCGGCTGATGGTGCGGTACTTGGACTCGGGGGTGCTCGGCATCGGTTTCCGGATCTCCTGTCGGCTGGCTGCGTCCGTGGTCTTCAATGATCTCGTGCGCGTGGTGACATGGAATCTGTGGTGGCGGTACGGGCCCTGGGAGGCCCGGCGGAAGGCGATTCTCGCCGTGTTGCGGGAACTGCGGCCCGATGTCGTCGGGTTGCAGGAGGTGTGGGACGCGGAGGGGACGAATCTCGCCGCGTGGCTCGCCGGTGAACTCGGTATGCACTGGACCTGGGGAGCTTCTCACGACCCCGGGTTCTGGCAGCGGCGCCTCGGCGATCCCACCGTCGGCATCGGCAACGCCGTCCTCAGCCGCTGGCCCGTCGCCGAGCGGGCCGTACTGCCGCTGCCGCCGGGCGCCGGAGACG
>NZ_JAWOAI010000126.1:0-21245 GCF_033194735.1 Streptomyces sp. W16 | reverse complement strand
CACCGTCGTAGACGCGCTGCCGGAACGGTCCAACGCCCTCGCCGACTCCCTGAACCGCCACTTCGGCCCGGGCCGCGCCGCCGGCGCCACCCCCGACCGGCTGCCCGAACTGCTCGCCGACGCCGACGGCATCGTCCACGCGACCCCCACCGGGATGGCCGCCCACCCCGGACTGCCCTTTCCCGCACGCCTGTTGCACTCCGCGCTGTGGGTGGCCGAAGTGGTCTACCGCCCGCTGGAGACCCAACTGCTGAGCACCGCCCGCGCGTTGGGCTGCGCCACCCTCGACGGCGGCGGCATGGCGGTCTTCCAGGCGGCGGACGCGTTCCGCCTGTTCACCGGCCGGGAACCCGACAGTGCGCGGATGCTCGCGGACATCGCCGAGCTGGCCGGTGCCGTCCCCGCACCGAAATAGAGCCGTGCCCGCCCAGAAATAGCCGCGCCCGCACCGAACTGGCCGTGCCCGCAGCGAAATTGAGAGGTACCCCGATGCGTACGTCCATCGCCACCGTCTCCCTCAGCGGCTCCCTCACCGAGAAGCTCACCGCCGCCTCCCGGGCCGGCTTCGACGGCGTCGAGATCTTCGAGAACGACCTCCTCGCCAGCCCGTTGACGCCCGAGGAGATCCGCGCCCGCTGCGCCGACCTCGGTCTGACCATCGACCTCTACCAGCCGATGCGGGACATCGAGGCGGTGCCCGAGGCCGAGTTCGCCCGCAATCTGCGCCGCGCCCGGCACAAGTTCGAGCTGATGCGCAGGCTCGGCACCGACACCGTCCTCGTCTGCTCCAGCGTCTCCCCGCTCGCCGAGGACGACGACACCCTCGCCGCCGCACAACTGAGCCAACTCGCCGACCTCGCCCAGGAGTTCGGCGTCCGCGTCGCTTACGAGGCGCTCGCCTGGGGACGGCACGTCAGCACGTACGACCACGCCTGGCGCATCGTCGAGACGGCCGACCACCCCGCACTCGGCACCTGCCTGGACAGCTTCCACATCCTGTCGCGGAGCTCCGACCCCGAGAACCTCAAGGGCATCGCGGACATCCCCGGCGAGAAGATCTTCTACCTCCAACTCGCCGACGCCCCGCTGCTCGCGATGGACGTCCTCCAGTGGAGCCGCCACTACCGCTGCTTCCCCGGCCAGGGCGGCTTCGACGTCGCCGGACTCGTACGGCAGGTCCTGGGCACGGGCTACGACGGCCCGCTCTCGCTGGAGATCTTCAACGACGTGTTCCGGCAGGCGGAAGCGGGCCCCACGGCGGTCGACGCCCACCGCTCGCTGCTGGTCCTCCAGGAGGCGGTCGGCGTACTGGAGCCCCCCGCCCCCGTCGTTCCCACGGGCATCGCCTTCGCCGAACTCGTCACCCCCGACGCCGAACCCGTCTCCGCGCTGCTCGGCGCCCTCGGCTTCGCCCGCGCAGCCCGGCACCGCGGCAAACCGGTGGACCTGTGGCAGCAGGGCGAGGCCCGCATCCTGGTCAACACCGGCCCCGCCCTACGACGGGACGGCACGGCCCTGGCGGCGATCGGCCTGGAGTCACCAGACCCCGAGGGCGCCGCCCGCCGCGCCGAGGCCCTCCTCGCGCCGGTCCTGCCCCGCCGTCGTACCCCCGAGGATGCCCCGCTCGACGCCGTGGCCGCACCGGACGGCACGGAACTCTTCTTCTGCGCCCGCACCACCCCCGAACTCCCGGGCTGGCGCGCCGACTTCACCGACACCCCCGCTCAACTGCCCGCAGGGACAGGCATCCGGCGCATCGACCACCTCGCGCTCACCCAGCCCTGGCACCACTTCGACGAGGCAACTCTCTTCCACCGCAGCGTCCTTGGCCTCCAGGCACAGGAGAGCGTCGACGTCGCCGACCCCTACGGCCTGCTCCGCAGCCGCGCCGTCACCACCCCCGACGGCAGCGTCCGTATCGCGCTGAGCGTAGGCGCGGCCCCGAGCGAGGACGGCGCCCACGCCCAACACGTCGCCCTCGCCACCGAGGACGTGGTCACCGCGGCCCGCCGCTTCCGCGAGTCCGGTGGCCGGCTGCTGCGCGTGCCCGCGAACTACTACGACGACCTCGCGGCCCGATTCACCTTCGCCGATGGCGAGTTGGAGACGTACCAGGACCTCGGCATCCTCTACGACCGGGACGCGGGCGGCGAGTTCCGGCACTGCTACACCCGCACCGTCGGCCGGGTCTTCTTCGAACTCGTCCAGCGCGACGGCGACCACCGCGGCTACGGCGCCCTGAACGCGCCGGTGCGACTGGCCGCCCAGCACACCGCGAAGCGGCTCACTGGCGGCTGACGGTCCTGGTCACACCGGTGACGACCGTCGTGGCCAGGACCCAGCCGGTGACGATCAGGGCGTAGGCGAGGTACTGGTACCCGCCGGTCGGCGCGAACGCCTCCTCCTGGCCGAAGGAGATCACCGGCAGCAGCAG
Source organism: Streptomyces sp. W16 (assembly GCF_033194735.1). NCBI lineage: Bacteria > Bacillati > Actinomycetota > Actinomycetes > Kitasatosporales > Streptomycetaceae > Streptomyces > Streptomyces sp. W16. The sequence continues at coordinate 18,811 of NZ_JAWOAI010000126.1, read as the reverse complement.
ATCGAGGGTGTAGAAGATCGCGTTGAAGTGCGGGGCCTCGGACGCCTTGAGGGCGGGGGGCTGGTGCAGGCCGTAGGCGATCGAGCCGATGGCCAGCAGCGACAGCAGCCAGGCGCAGGCGCGCAGCGGGCGGAAGCCGTAGCCGACGGTGGCGTCCTGGGCGTAGCCCCAGATCCGGTTGTACCACCGGAGGGTGCCGCGCAGGCGGCGCTGCTTGGCCAGTTGGACATTGCGAGCGGCGTAGTCGTCGCCGACGCGGCGATAAGCGGCGGCCAACTCCTCGTAGGCGTGCGGGACATAGCCGTCGCCGTCGCGCTCCAGCATGGTCAGCCGGCGCTCGGCGGGCTCGTGCGGGATGAGCGAGGTGTAGCTGAGGCTGGTGAGGAAGACCTGCTCCGGCACGGCCTCCGGCTCCAGCAGCAGCACGTCGATCTGGGCACTGCGCAGCACGAGTCCCCCCTGCATGGGCGGGCTCTGGCGCAGCCAGAGTTCTCCCATGGTGGTGCTGCTCGCCAGCAGTACTGGTCCGCCCGGGTTCGACAGGATCGCGTTCGACAGGTCCAGCCGACCCGCGATCCGGGCGCCGCGCAGGCCCACCCAGCCGTCCACGCGGGCCTCCCGGACGAGGACGTTGCCTTCCACGGCGAGGATCTCGGCGTCGACCGCGGAGCCCCCGGGATTGGAGAGGTGCGCCGTGTTGAGGTTGACCGACCCGGCGACACTCGCGCCGCTGAGCCGTATCTGACCCCGGGTGCGCAGGCCGACGGCCCGGAGATCGTCGCCCACGGCCGCCTGGTTGAGCTGGAGCACCGGCTCCTCGGCGTCCGGAGCGATGATCTCCGCGCCCTCCATGAACAGGCTCCCGGAGACCTTCGCCCCGGCGAGCCGCACCACTCCGCGGAACCGGGACCGCGTCATCCGCAGCACGCCGTCCACCCGCATCGCGTGGGCGGTGAGACCGGGCAGCACCGAGTCGCCGAAGTTGAGTTCGCGCAGCCGGCAGGCGTAGAAGCGGGGCACCTCGTCGAAGTAGCAGTACCGCAGCCGCACCGGGTGGTCGATCGTCGCGTACTGCAGGTCGAGCCGGCCGGTGATCCGGGCGCCCTCCAGGCTGAGTGACGCTATCTCACCTGCCTCCTGTGGCCCGTTGAGCAATAGCGCCCGCAACACCGCGGCGCGCACGGTCCGTTCGGGACCCCAGTCGCCACCGAGGGCGACGTCCTCGTCCTCCGCCGTACGGAAGTCCACGGACTCGCCCAGCGGGAAGGCCCGCCACACCTGTTCCTCGGCCGGTGTCAGATCGTTGATCTCCATCAAACGGGACTCTAGCCGCGCGGAGGCCGCGGGCACAGGGGACGAAGACGGCCCGGACCGCGCGTCAACGCGCGGTCCGGGCCGAGGAGTTGAGCCGCTGTTACGGTCGGGTGTTCCACTCCGCGATCACCGGGCGGTCGTGCTCGGTGGACAGGCGGCTGACCGTGCCGGTCGCCAGCTGGAACAGCCGGCCGTCCGCCGCCGACAGGCCCAGCCGGCGTGCCGTGAGGACGCGCAGGAAATGGGCGTGCGCCACCAGGACCACATCACCGTCGACGAGCGCGCTGTCCACCCGCTTCAGCACCCGGTCGGCCCGCTCGGCGATCTCGTCCGGGGACTCGCCGGGGTGTCCGGCCGGCCCGGGTGGCACGCCGTCGGTCCACAGGTACCAGTCGGGGCGGGTGCGGTGGATGTCGACGGTGGTGACGCCTTCGTAGCCGCCGTAGTCCCACTCGTGCAGGTCGGGGTCGGGTACGGCCCCGGTGATGCCCGCGAGTTCGGCGGTGCGTATCGCGCGGTCCAGTGGGCTGGTCAGGGCGAGTGCGAAGGTCCGGCCCGCCAGGAGCGGGGCGAGGGACTTGGCCTGTTCCTCGCCGTGCCGGGTGAGGGGCAGGTCGGTCCAGCTGGTGTGCTGGCCCGACACGCTCCACTCCGTCTCGCCGTGGCGGACCAGCAGAAGATCCCCCACGGCGCGCCTACTTGGTCTCGACGGCGTGGCCGCCGAACTGGTTGCGCAGCGCCGCGATCATCTTCATCTGCGGCGAGTCGTCCTGACGCGAGGCGAACCGCGCGAACAGGGAGGCCGTGATCGCGGGCAGCGGCACCGCGTTGTCGATGGCCGCCTCGACGGTCCAGCGGCCCTCGCCGGAGTCCTCCGCGAAACCGCGCAGCTTGTCCAAGTGCTCGTCGCTGTCAAGGGCGTTAACGGCGAGGTCGAGCAGCCAGGAGCGGATGACGGTGCCTTCCTGCCAGGAGCGGAAGACCTCGCGTACGTCCGTGACGGAGTGGACCTTCTCCAGCAGCTCCCAGCCCTCGGCGTACGCCTGCATCATGGCGTACTCGATACCGTTGTGAACCATCTTCGAGAAGTGCCCGGCGCCCACCTTGCCCGCGTGCACAAAGCCGAACTCGCCCTCGGGCTTCAGCGCGTCGAAGATCGGCTGCACCTTCGCGATGTTCTCGGCGTCGCCGCCGACCATCAGCGCGTAGCCGTTCTTGAGGCCCCAGACGCCGCCTGAGACGCCCGCGTCGACGAAGCCGATGCCCTTGGCGCCCAGCTCCTCGGCGTGCTTCTCGTCGTCCGTCCAGCGCGAGTTGCCGCCGTCGACCACCGTGTCGCCGGGCTGGAGCAGCTCGCCCAGCTCGTCGACGACCGACTGGGTCGGGGCGCCGGCCGGGACCATCACCCAGACCGTGCGCGGCGCTTCGAGCTTGTCGACCAGTTCGGCCAGGTCGCTCACGTCGGAGATCTCGGGGTTGCGGTCGTATCCGATGACGGTGTGGCCCGCGCGGCGGATGCGCTCGCGCATGTTGCCGCCCATCTTGCCGAGGCCGATCAGTCCGAGCTGCATGTCAGTTCACTTCCTGAGAATCCTGGGAATTGCGGAGAGTCCGGTAGGTCGCCACGAGCGCGGCGGTGGAGGAGTCGAGACCGGGCACGTCCGCGCCCTCGGTCAGGGCGGGTTCGACGCGCTTGGCGAGGACCTTGCCCAGCTCGACGCCCCACTGGTCGAAGGAGTCGATGTTCCAGACCGCGCCCTGGACGAACACCTTGTGTTCGTAGAGCGCGATGAGCTGGCCGAGCACCGACGGGGTCAGCTCGCGGGCCAGGATGGTGGTCGTGGGGTGGTTGCCCTTGAAGGTCTTGTGCGGCACCAGCTCCTCCGCCACGCCCTCCGCGCGCACCTCGTCGGGCGTCTTGCCGAACGCCAACGCCTGCGTCTGGGCGAAGAAGTTGGCCATCAGCAGATCGTGCTGCGCCTTGAGCCCGTCACTCAGCTCGGCCACCGGGTTGACGAAGCCGATGAAGTCCGCCGGGATCAACTTCGTGCCCTGGTGGATGAGTTGGTAGTAGGCGTGCTGGCCATTGGTCCCGGGCGTGCCCCAGACCACCGGGCCGGTCTGCCATTCCACCGGGTTCCCGTCCCGGTCCACGGACTTGCCGTTGGACTCCATGTCCAGCTGCTGCAAGTAGGCGGTGAACTTGGACAGATAGTGCGAGTACGGCAGTACCGCGTGCGACTGCGCGTCGAAGAAGTTGCCGTACCAGACGCCCAACAGGCCGAGCAGCAAAGGCACGTTGGACTCGGCGGGCGCGGTGCGGAAGTGCTCGTCGACGAGGTGGAAACCGTCGAGCATCTCGCGGAAGCGGTCAGGGCCGATGGCGATCATCAGCGACAGCCCGATGGCCGAGTCGTAGGAGTAGCGTCCGCCGACCCAGTCCCAGAACTCGAACATGTTGTCCGTGTCGATGCCGAAGTCCGACACCTTTCCGGCATTCGTCGACAGCGCCACGAAGTGCTTCGCGACCGCCTTGTCGTCACCGCCCAGACCCTCAAGGAGCCACGTCCTGGCGGACGTCGCGTTGGTGATCGTCTCGATCGTGGTGAACGTCTTGGACGCGACGATGAACAGAGTTTCGGCCGGGTCGAGGTCGTGGGTGGCCTCGTGCAGGTCGGCGCCGTCCACGTTCGACACGAAGCGGACCGTCAGCGAGCGGTCGGTGAACGCGCGGAGAGCCTCGTACGCCATCGCCGGGCCGAGGTCGGAGCCGCCGATGCCGATGTTGACGATGTTCTTGATGCGTTTGCCCGTGTACCCGGTCCACTCGCCGGAGCGGACGCGGTTCGCGAAGCCGGCCATCTTGTCGAGGACCGCGTGCACCTGCGGTACCACGTTCTCGCCGTCGACCTCGATCACCGCGTCACGCGGGGCACGCAGCGCGGTGTGCAGGACCGCGCGGTCCTCCGTCACGTTGATCTTCTCGCCGCGGAACATCGCGTCCCGCAGGCCGAACACGCCGGTGGCGGTGGCGAGTTCCTGGAGCAGGGCGAGGGTCTCGTCCGTGATCAGGTGCTTGGAGTAGTCGATGCGGAGGTCGCCGACGGTGACCACGTACCGTTCCGCGCGCCCCGGGTCCGCCGCGAACAACTCACGCAACTGCGGGTGCAGTTGACCCGCTCGGTGGTCCTCCAGAGCGGCCCACTCGGGCCGCCGCACGAGCTTGGGGGAGTCAGACATGACTGGGGGTCTCCTTGGTGCCCTCGGCCCGCAGGGCGATGGCGTACATCTCGTCGGCGTCGAGGCGCCGCAGCTCCTCGGCGATCAGTTCGGAGGTGGTGCGGACCTTCAGCGCGAGGGTGCGGGAGGGCTGCCCCGGCAGGGACAGCGTTGCAAGGGGGCCGTCGGGGCGGTCGATGACGACCTCGCCGGCCGCGGTGCCCAGGCGTACGGCGGTGACGACCGGTCCGGCGGTGACCACGCGGTCGATCTTCACCTTCAGCCGCGCCTCCAGCCAGCGCGCCAGCAGTTCGGCGGCCGGGTTGTCGGCCTCGGCCTCCACGGCACCCGAGGTGATCCTGGCCTTGGCCTGGTCGAGGGCCGCCGCCAGCATGGAACGCCACGGCGTCAGCCGCGTCCAGGCGAGGTCGGTGTCGCCGGGCGCGTAGGAACGGGCGCGGGCGTCCAGGGCCTCAAGGGGGTTCTCCGCCGCGTACAGGTCGGTGATCCGGCGCTGCGCGAGGGCACCCAGCGGGTCCTTCGAGGGGACCTCGGGCGCCCCCACCGGCCACCACACGACGACCGGCGCGTCCGGCAGCAGCAGCGGCAGCACCACGGAGTCGGCGTGGTCGGACACCTCGCCGTAGGTCCGCAGCACGACCGTCTCGCCGGTGCCCGCGTCGGCGCCCACCCGGACCTCGGCGTCGAGGTGCGAGTTGGTGCGGTCGCGCGGGGTGCGGGCGTGCCGCTTGATGACGACCAGGGTGCGCGAGGGGTGCTCGTGCGAGGCCTCCTCGGCCGCCTTGATCGAGTCGTAGGCGTTCTCCTCGTCCGTGACGATGACCATCGTCAGGACCATGCCCACGGCAGGGGTGCCGATGTCACGGCGACCCTGCACCAGCGCCTTGTTGATCTTGCTTGCCGTGGTGTCGCTCAGGTCGATCTTCATGGCCTGCGCCAGCTCCGTCCGTCTCGTGCGAGCATCTCGTCCGCCTCCTCGGGACCCCAACTGCCCGAGGAGTACTGCGCGGGCCTGCCGTTCTGTGCCCAGTACTCCTCGATCGGGTCGAGGATCTTCCAGGACTCTTCCACTTCCTGGTGGCGCGGGAACAGGTTGGCGTCGCCGAGCAGTACGTCCAGGATGAGCCGCTCGTACGCCTCCGGGCTCGACTCCGTGAACGACTCGCCGTAGGCGAAGTCCATGGACACGTCCCGGATCTCCATCGAGGTGCCCGGCACCTTCGAACCGAACCGGACCGTCATGCCCTCGTCGGGCTGGACGCGGATGACGATCGCGTTCTGGCCCAGCTCCTCGGTGGCACTGGAGTCGAAGGGGGAGTGCGGGGCCCGCTTGAAGACCACCGCGATCTCCGTGACCCGCCGCCCGAGCCGCTTGCCGGTGCGCAGGTAGAACGGGATGCCCGCCCAACGGCGGTTGTCCACCTCCAACTTGACGGCCGCGTAGGTGTCGGTCTTCGACTGCGGGTCGATGCCGTCCTCCTGGAGGTAGCCGACGACCTTCTCGCCGCCCTGCCAGCCCTCCGCGTACTGCCCGAACACCGTGTGCTCGCCCAACTCCCGGGGCAGCCGCACCGACTTCAGCACCTTCAGCTTCTCGGTGAGCAGCGCCTCCTCGTCGAAGGCGATCGGCTCCTCCATGGCGGTCAGCGCCATCAGCTGCAGGAGGTGGTTCTGGATGACGTCACGGGCCGAACCGATGCCGTCGTAGTAGCCGGCGCGCCCGCCGATGCCGATGTCCTCGGCCATCGTGATCTGGATGTGGTCGACGTAGGACCGGTTCCAGATGGGCTCGTACATCTGGTTGGCGAAACGCAGCGCCAGGATGTTCTGGACGGTCTCCTTGCCGAGGTAGTGGTCGATACGGAACACCTGGTCCGGGTCGAACACCTCGTGCACGATCTTGTTCAGCTCACGCGCGCTCTTCAGGTCGCGGCCGAACGGCTTCTCGATGACGGCGCGCCGCCAGGCTCCCTCCGGCGCGTCCGCGAGCCCGTGCTTCTTGAGCTGCTTGACGACCTTCGGGAAGAACTTCGGCGGTACGGAGAGATAGAACGCGTAGTTGCCACTGGTCCCTCGGGAGGTGTCCAACTCGTCGACTGCGGCGCGCAGTTGCTTGAACGCCGTGTCGTCGTCGAAGTCGCCCGGGATGAACCGCATGCCCTCGGCGAGCTGCTGCCAGACCTCCTCGCGGAACTCGGTCCGGGAGTGCTCGCGCACCGAGTCGTGCACGACCTGCGCGAAGTCCTGGTCCGCCCAGTCCCGCCGGGCGAACCCGACGAGGGAGAAGCCCGGCGGCAGCATGCCCCGGTTGGCCAGGTCGTAGACGGCCGGCATCAGTTTCTTGCGGGACAGGTCACCGGTGACCCCGAAGATGACCAGTCCGGACGGGCCCGCGATACGGGGGAGCCGGCGGTCGCGCTCGTCGCGCAGCGGGTTGTCCCAGTCGGCGGCCAGCGCGTCGGTGAGTTCCTCGACGGTGAGCGCCTGCACGGCTGCTTCGGCCGGTTTCGTTTCGGGAAGCTCCTTGCTCATTCCCCGTCGACCCCCTTGCCGCTCAGCGACTTCGCGACGGCGTCCAGCAGGTCCTGCCAGGCCACCTCGAACTTGGCGACACCCTCGTCCTCCAACTGCTTGACGACCACGTCGTACGAGATCCCGAGCCGCTCCACGGCGTCCAGGTCGGCGCGGGCCTGCGCGTAGCCGCCGGTCACCGTGTCGCCGTGGATGTCACCGTGGTCGGCGGTGGCGTTCAGCGTGGCCTCCGGCATGGTGTTGACCGTGCCGGGCGCGACCAGCTCGTCGACGTAGAGGGTGTCCTTGTAGGACGGGTCCTTCACGCCGGTCGAGGCCCACAGGGGGCGCTGCTTGTTGGCCCCGGCACCCGCGAGGGCGCTCCACCGCTCACCGGCGAAGACCTCGTCGTAGGCCTCGTAGGCGAGCCGCGCGTTGGCGAGCGCCGCCTTGCCCTTGAGAGCGAGGGCCTCGTCCGTGCCGATCGCGGTCAGGCGCTTGTCGATCTCGGAGTCGACGCGGGAGACGAAGAAGGAGGCCACGGAGTGGATGGTCGCCAGGTCGATGCCCGCGGCCTGCGCCTTCTCCAGGCCGGCCAGGTAGGCGTCCATGACCTCGCGGTAGCGCTCCAGGGAGAAGATCAGCGTGACGTTGACGCTGATGCCCTCGCCGATGACCTCGGTGATGGCCGGGAGACCGGCCTTCGTCGCCGGGATCTTGATCATCACGTTGGGGCGGTCCACCAGCCAGGAGAGCTGCTTGGCCTCGGCGATGGTCGCCGCCGTGTTGTGGGCGAGCCGCGGGTCGACCTCGATCGACACCCGGCCGTCCCGGCCGCCGGTCGCCTCGTACACCGGGCGCAGGATGTCGGCGGCGGCGCGGACGTCGGCGGTGGTCATCATCCGCACGGCCTCTTCGACCGTCACCTTGCGCACGGCCAGGTCGGCGAGCTGCTCCTCGTAGCCCTCGCCGGAGCCGATGGCGGCCTGGAAGATGGAGGGGTTGGTGGTGACACCGACGACGTTCCTGGTGTCGACGAGTTCGGCGAGGTTGCCGGACTCGATCCGCTTGCGCGACAGGTCGTCCAGCCAGATGGAGACGCCCTCGTCGGACAGGCGCTTGAGAGCTCCCGCGGTGGCGGTCACTTCGGTCACTGTGATCATCTTCTTTCTGGCGATCGGATCAACCGCGCGCGGCGGCGAGGGATTCCTTGGCTGTCGCGGCGACGTTCTCGGCGGTGAAACCGAACTCGGCGAACAGGGTCTTGGCATCGGCGGAGGCGCCGAAGTGTTCGAGGGAGACGATGCGTCCTGCGTCACCCACGAACCGGTACCACGTGAGACCGATCCCGGCCTCGACCGCAACGCGGGCCTTCACGGACGGCGGAAGGACGCTGTCGCGGTACTCGCGCGACTGCTCCTCGAACCACTCCACGGACGGCATCGACACCACCCGGGTGCCGATCCCCTCGGCCTCCAACTGCTCCCGCGCCTCGACGGCGAGGTGCACCTCGGAACCGGTCGCGATGAGCACCACGTCCGGGGTCTCGGTGGAGGAGTCCTTGAGGACGTAACCGCCGCGCGCCGCATCGGAGTTGGGCGCGTACGTCGGCACACCCTGGCGGGTCAGCGCGAGGCCGTGCGGGGCGGGCTTCGTGGCGTGCCGCTTGAGGATCTCGGCCCAGGCGATCGCGGTCTCGTTGGCGTCGGCCGGGCGGACGATGTTCAGGCCCGGGATGGCACGCAGCGAGGCGAGGTGCTCGACCGGCTGGTGGGTGGGGCCGTCCTCGCCGAGACCGATGGAGTCGTGGGTCCAGACGTACGTCACCGGGAGCTGCATCAGCGCGGAGAGGCGGACGGCGTTGCGCATGTAGTCGGAGAACACCAGGAAGGTGCCGCCGTAGACACGCGTGTTGCCGTGCAGGGCGATGCCGTTCATCTCGGCCGCCATCGAGTGCTCGCGGATACCGAAGTGGATCGTACGGCCGTACGGGTCGGCCTCCGGCAGCGGGTTGCCCTTCGGGAGGAAGGACGACGTCTTGTCGATGGTGGTGTTGTTCGAGCCGGCCAGGTCGGCGGAGCCGCCCCACAGCTCGGGCAGGACCGGTCCAAGCGCCTGGAGGACCTTGCCGGAGGCGGCGCGGGTGGCGACGGAGGAACCCTCCTCGAAGACCGGCAGGGACTGCTCCCAGCCCTCGGGGAGCTGACCGGCGACGATCCGGTCGAAGAGCTTCGCGCGCTCGGGCTGGGCGCCGCGCCACTTGTCGAGCTGCTTGTCCCACGCGGAGTGCGCCTCGGCGCCCCGGTCCAGGGCCTGGCGGCTGTGGGCGATGACCTCGTCGGCGACCTCGAAGGACTGCTCCGGGTCGAAGCCGAGGACGCGCTTGGTGGCGGCGATCTCGTCGGCGCCGAGCGCGGAGCCGTGGGCGGCCTCGGTGTTCTGCGCGTTCGGGGCGGGCCAGGCGATGATCGTGCGCATCGCGATGATCGAGGGGCGCCCGGTCTCGGCCTGTGCCGTCTTCAGCGCCGTGTACAGCGCGTGCGGGTCGATGTCGCCGTCGGCGGCGGGCTCGATGCGCTGGGTGTGCCAGCCGTAGGCCTCGTACCGCTTCAGCACGTCCTCGGAGAAGGCGGTCGCGGTGTCGCCCTCGATGGAGATGTGGTTGTCGTCGTAGACGAAGACGAGGTTGCCGAGCTTCTGGTGGCCGGCGAGGGAGGAGGCCTCGGCGGAGATGCCCTCCTCCAGGTCGCCGTCGGAGACGATCGCCCAGACGGTGTGGTCGAAGGGCGACTCGCCCTCGGGGGCCTCGGGGTCGAACAGGCCGCGCTCGTAGCGGGCGGCCATCGCCATGCCCACCGCGTTCGCGACGCCCTGTCCGAGCGGTCCTGTCGTGGTCTCCACACCGGCCGTGTGCCCGTACTCGGGGTGACCAGGCGTCTTCGAACCGTGCGTCCGGAACGCCTTCAGGTCGTCCAGCTCCAGCTCGTACCCGGCGAGGTACAGCTGCGTGTAGAGCGTCAGCGAGGTGTGGCCGGGGGAGAGGACGAAGCGGTCACGGCCGGTCCACTCGGGATCCGCGGGGTCGTGACGCATCACCTTCTGAAAGATCGTGTACGCGGCAGGGGCGAGGGCCATCGCGGTGCCGGGGTGGCCGTTGCCGACCTTCTGCACCGCGTCAGCGGCCAGAACACGGGCGGTGTCGACGGCTCGACGGTCGAGATCGGTCCACTCGAAGCTGTCAGGTGTGTGCGCGTTCATCTTCAAGAAGTCCTCGGTAAGAGCGGCAGAACTGCTCGGACGCCTTCAAATCTAAAAGTCTGACTTTTACGAGGGAAGGTGTCGGTGTGCCAGCCTGTGGTGAAAGTGGGACACCGGAACCCGTACTGAGGCGGCACGAGAAGGACATGGCGGACAGAACCATCCAAGGCGTCGCGGGTGACGGCGACGTGATCAGAACGTTTCCCTTCCCTGTCGATCTGAGCGTCTGCGGCGTCGGCATGCAGGTCGGCCCGATGAGCCCCGGACGCGCCTGGCACGCGGACGCACCCCTGCACCGCGTCCACCGCATCGACTTCCATGTGGTGATGCTCTTCGACGAGGGCCCGGTCCGCCACATGATCGACTTCGCCGAGTACGAGGCGAACCCCGGCGACATCCTGTGGATCCGCCCCGGCCAGGTCCACCGCTTCTCCCGGCCCGACGAGTACCGCGGCACCGCCCTGGCCATGCAGCCCGGCTTCCTCCCCCGCGCCACGGTCGAGGCGACAGGCCTCTACCGTTACGACCTCCCGCCCCTGCTGCACCCGGACGAGCCCCGCCTCGCCGCCCTGCGCGCCTCGCTCGCCCAGCTGCAACGCGAGTACGAGGACACGGAGACGCTCCCGCTGAGCCTGCACACCTCAGTCCTACGACACTCCCTGACCGCGTTCCTCCTACGGCTCGCGCATCTCGCGGCCAGCTCGGCGGAGGCGGCCCGGCAACAGGCCGACACGACGTTCACGCTCTTCCGCGACGCCGTGGAGAAGGGCTTCGCCACCAACCACAGCGTCAGCGTCTACGCCGACGCCCTCGGCTACTCCCGCCGCACCCTCGTCCGCGCGGTCCGCGCCGCGACCGGTGAGACTCCCAAGGGCTTCATCGACAAGCGGGTCGTCCTGGAGGCGAAGCGGCTGTTGGCCCACACGGATCTGCCGATCGGCCGCGTCGGGGCGGCAGTTGGCTTCCCCGACGCGGCGAACTTCTCCAAGTTCTTCCACCAGCACACGGATGTGACGCCGGCGGGGTTCCGGGCGGAGCTGCGGTGAGGTGAGGTCGCGTGGGCGGGCCGCGGAGCAACGGCGGAGCCCCACCCCGGTCGGATCGGGATGGGGCTCAGGGCCGGTCAGCGAGAACTCGGGCCTTCCCGGGCGGAGTTCACGCCCTCCTTTGTGCGGCGGTGCGATGAGGTCACGCTGAGGCGCGGGCTTCGATGACGGCGAACGCTCCGGCCGGAGTCACTTTGACGCGGCTCAGGCCGGCTGCGGTGAACAGGGCGTCGAATTCGGCGAGTTGACGCTCCCTTCCGCCCGTCATGTCGAGCATGTTCATATCCATCAGAGGAGCGAGCCCGGGCTGCCCGGCGTCCCCGACGAGGTGGTCGACGACGGCGATACGGCCGCCCTCCGCCAGGTGTGCCCGGCAGTTGCCAAGGATGCGGACGCATTCGGCGTCGTCCCAGTCGTGCAGGATGTACTTGAGGACGTAGAGGTCCGCGGGCGGCACCGACTCGAAGAAGTCCCCGCCGACGGTGGTGAAACGCCCCTCCAGTCCCTCGGCCTTGGCGGCTTCGGCGGCGGCGGGGACGATGTGGGGCAGGTCGAACACCCCGCCGTCGAGTTCGGGGTTGGCCCGCATCATGGCCCGGACCACGTCGCCGCCGGCTCCGCCGACGTCCAGGGCGAGGGTGACGCCCTTCGTGTCCAGCACCGCGGCGATGTCGAGGGCGGACGCGCGTGACAGGTTGCTCATCGACTCGGTGAAGGACGCGGCCTCGTCGAGGTGCTTGGCGAAGTAGTCGAAGATGTTCGCCTCGCCATGGGCAGCGGTGACCTGGTGCCGGCCGGTCCGGACGGCTTCGGGGAACCTGCCCCACGGCAGCCAATGACCGGGCGCCGACTGGGAGATGGCGAAATGCCGCAGCGAGTACGGGTCGTCCTGCTGGAGTGTGCTCAGCAGGGGTGTGCCGGTGAAGCGGCGGCCGTCCTCGGAGGTCATCAGCCCGAGGGAGGCGCAGGTGCGCAGCAGGCGGCGGGTCGCGTCGGGGTCCGTGGACTCCGCCCCGGCGATCGCCTCGGCGGTGTCGGTTCCCGCCGCGAGGTGGTCCGCGAGGTTGTACAGGGCGGCGGCCCGAACCGTCTGGGTGACCCAGAAGCCCGTCACCATGGCCATCATGCGCTCGTAGTCATGAGCGGCCGCAGGCGGTCGTACGGTGGTCAAGTCGATCTCCTTCACGTGCGGGCGGGGCTTGAATCGCTGTGCGGACGGGGCGGGTTGCTACTCCACGACGAGTTCGACCGGGATGTTGCCGCGGGTGGCCTTGGAGTACGGGCAGCCCGCGTGCGCCTGCTCGACCAGCTTGCGGCCGGTCTCGTCGCGCAGGGCCTCGGGCAGCTTCACGCGCAGCACCGCGGTGAGCGCGAAGCCGCCGTCCGTCGCGTCCTTGGCGAGGCCGATCTCCGCGGTCACCGAGATCTCACCGGTGGGAACCTTCGCCGCCCGGCCCACGACGCCGAGGGTGCTGGTGAAGCAGGCCGCGTAGCCGGCCGCGAAGAGCTGCTCGGGATTGGTGCCCCGACCGTCGCCGCCCAGCGCGGGCGGGAACGCGAGGCGGACATCGAGGTGTCCGTCGTCGCTGGTGGCACGGCCGTCCCGGCCGTTGGCGGTGACGACCGCGGTGTAGACAGCGTCCATGACTCCAACCACTTCCTTCGACTGGTGAATTGCTGTTCTTGTGCGGAGAGACGGTGAGACGGCCTCAACGGGCCCGGCGCAGGAAGTCGACGACCAGGTCCGTCGTCGCCTGCGGCTGCTCCTCCGTGATCCAGTGCCCGCAGTCCGGGATGACCGCGTCCTCGACGTCGTCGGCGACGCACCGCAGCACCTCGCCGATCCCGGGGCCGAAGGTGGCCTCGCCGCCGAAGGCCAGCACCGGCATCCGGAGCTTGCCCTCCGCGAGGAACTTCCTGTTGTCGGCCGCGTCCTGACCGAACGCCAGGAACTGGGCGAAGCTCGCCCGCATCGCGCCGGGCTGTGCGTAGAGCGCCGCGTAGTGCTGGCGCTTGGCCTCGTCGAACCGCTCCGGGACCACGGAGAGCTCGTTCCAGAAGCGGTCGAGATAGATGCGCTCCCGGCCGGCGACCAGGCGCTCCATGTCGTGGCCGCCGAAGCCGAAGTGCCACATGGCCGGATCCTGCGTGATCTGCTCCCAGGGTCCGATGCCGGGCAGCGGCGCGTCGATCGCCACCCACCGGCTCACGCGCTCGGGGTGGGTGGCGGCGACCGCGTAGCCGACCATGATGCCGATGTCGTGCGTCACCAGTTCGATCGAGCCCACGCCCAGGGCGTCCAGGACACCCCAGATGTCGGCCGCCTGGTTCTTCTTGTCGTAGCCGCCGTCGGGCTTGGACGAGAGGCCCAGCCCGCGCAGGTCGGGCGCGATGACCGTGTGGTCCTCGATCAGTGCGGTGGTCAGGTGGCCCCACATGTCGCCCGTGGTGCCGAAGCCGTGCAGCAGGACGACCGCCGGCCCCTGCCCGCCGACGCGTACGTGGATGGTGGCGCCGTTGGTCTCGATCTCCCGCGACTCCATACCGGCCGGGAAGGGGTGAATGCCGTCCCGGCGACTGTGGTTGTTCATGGCTTTGCTCCGGGTGTGAGGGGAAAGGGGGCTCGACGCCCGATCCGCGTCGCACAACCGAAGCTAGCCGACCGGTCTACTACGGTCCATCGCGCGCCGGACGCCGCCCTTGGAGGTGCGCGCCGCTGACCTGCGATGGAAGGCAGGGGCTAGCAGGAGAGAGGAAGTCGGTCGTGATCTTGCCCCGCCGGAGCGCGGACGTTCGCCTCCCCGAGGTGCCTCACTTGCACCGTCCGGCCGGACGGACGGAAAGGAGAAGGGGCCCCACGCACGCACGCGTGAAGCCCCTTTCCCCCGTGGGGAGTCGGTATCAGTGGCCGAAGTCGAACCAGTTCACGTTCACGAAGTCCGCCGACTGGCCGCTGCTGAAGGTGAGATAGACGTCATGGGTGCCGGTGACCGAGCTGATGTTCGCCGGGACCGTCCGCCATGACTGCCAGCCCCCGGTGCCGGCCAGCGAGAAGCTGCCGATCGGCGTCGCGGTCGGACTGTCCAGGCGCACCTGCACCAGACCGCTCACCCCGCTCGCCGCACCGCTCGCGACCCGGCCGTAGAACTGGGTGGCTGCCGTGGAGCCGAAGTTGACGCCCTTGTAGAGCGCCCAGTCGCCGTTGGCTATCGAACCGATGTCCTGACCGCCGCCGGTGTCGGTGGTGGTCTCGGCGATCGTGCCGGACTGGCTGTCGTACGACTCGGCCTGGATGGCGCTGTAGGCGTCCCGGCTGCCGGTCGGCGGGGTCGTGGTACCGCTCCCACTGCCCGTGGACTGGAGGACCTGGACGTAGTCCACCGTCATCGGATGGTTCGGGTCGGTGGCGCTGGTCGGGCCGCCGCCGTACGCCGCCGGGAAGCCGCCGCCCATCGCCACGTTCAGGATGATGAAGAAGCCGTGGTTGGTGGCGTTGGCCCAGGTGGTCGCGTCGACCTGATTGGCGTTCACCGTGTGGAAGTTGACGCCGTCGAGGTAGAAGCGGATCTGCTCGGGGCTCGTCGACCTGTCCCACTCCATGGCGTACGTGTGGAAGCCGGCCTGACAAGTCGTCCCCGTACAGGCGGTGTTGCCGCCGATGCCGGTCGTCTCGTTGCAGGGACCGCCCGGACTGGTGCCGCAATGCATGGTCGCCCAGTCGGTGTTGAGACCCTGGACGTTCTCCATGATGTCCAACTCGCCCACGCCGGGCCAGTTTTGATAGTTGCCCCGGTACGGCGCGCCCAGCATCCAGAAGGCGGGCCAGTAGCCGAGCGCCGACGAGCCCGTGACGTTCGGCATCTGGATGCGGGCCTCGACCCGCAGCTTCCCGCCGGCCGGCGGCTGGAAGTCCGTGCGGTTGGTCTCGATACGGCCCGAGGTCCAGTTGCCGGAGGCGTCCCGGCGCGGCGTGATCAGCAGGTTGCCGTTGCCGTCGAGTGCCACGTTGTTGGTGGAGGAGGTCATCGTCTCGACCTCGCCCGTGCCCCAGTTGGCGGCGCCGCCCGGATACGAAGTCCCGGTGTCGTACTGCCAGTTGGTGGTGGAGACGCCGGAGCCCGCGGTGCCGGTGAAGTCGTCCAGGAAGAGCTGCGTCCAGCCCGTCGGGGGCGTGGGCGCGGAGGCGTCCGCGGGCAGGGTGAAGGCCGTGGCGGTGGCCAGGGCCAGGCCGAGGGTGCTGAGGGCGGCGATCAGGACACGCCGGAAGGGACGGGGTCTGCGTTGCGTGCCGGAGGTTTCACTCATGGGTGCCTCTCGGATACGGAGTGGGGGTGCGGGTGCCCCAGCTGGTTGAGAGCGCTCTCACGCAGTGGGTGCGCGGTCAATGTGCTCTCAGCCACTCCGGCCGTCAAGAGGTGAAGCCGTGAAAGTCCTTTCGGCGTACGGGAGTTCAGACGGTGAAAGAGGGAGGTTTCCGAGATGTCGCCCCGGCGGGGTCAGAGAGCGCTTCCTGCCTTCCAGTCCGCCCACGACAGGTTCCAGCCGTTGAGGCCGTTGTCCGCCGCCACGGTCTTGTCTCCCGAGTTCTTCACGATGACCACGTCACCCAGCATCGAGCTGTCGTAGAACTTGTAGCCCGCCACCGAGCTGTTGCCGGCACCCTTCGCGTCGTGCAGGCCCACGCAGCCGTGGCTGGTGTTCTCGCTGCCGAACACCGAGGTGGACGCCCAGTAGTTGCCGTGCACGAAGGTGCCGGAGGTGGTCAGGCGCTGGGCGTGCGGGACGTCGGAGATGTCGTACTCGTCGCCGAGCCCGACCGTCGAGGACTCCATGCGGGTCTGCTTGAACCGCTCGCTGATCACCATGATCCCGGCCCAGGTGGTGTGCTGGGCGTTGCCGCCGCTGACCGGATAGGTGGCGAGGGTCTTGCCGTCCCGCTTGACCACCATCTCCTTGCTGGACAGGTCGACCGTGCTGATCTGCTCGCGCCCGATGTGGAACGTGACGTCCTTCGACTGGATGCCGTAGATGCCGTCCTGCCCCTCGACGTCCTTCAGCCGCAGGCCGAGCGTGATCTTCGTGCCGGCCGCCCAGTACGTCTCGGGCCGGAAGTCGAGCCGCGTGTCGCTGAACCAGTGGCCGACCACATCGACGGCGGGCTCGGCGGTGACCGTGATCGCCTTCTGGACGGCGGCGCGGTCCTTGACCGCGTGCGTGAAGTTGATCGACACGGGCATGCCGACGCCAGAGGTGGAGTTCGCCTCGGGGGTGAAGTAGCCGACGAAGGTCTCACCGGGCGACTTGGTGGTGAAGGTCGTCGTCTTCGCGGTGGCGTCCTGCGCCTGCGCCGCGACCGTGTACTTCGTGCCCGAGTACGGGTTCTTCGTGGAAGTCCATTTCGTCTTGGCGTCGTTGAAGGTCCCGGCCAGCGTGGAGCCGTCGTTGCCGGTCACCTTCACCGTGGCGAACGTCCCGTCGGTCACCGTCACCGTGACCGGGGCCGAGAAATCGGCCTTCTTCGTGCCGTCGGCGGGCGAGACCGTGACGGTCGGCGTCTTCGCGGACTTCACCGACGCCGTCGCCGAGGCGCCACCGGACGAGGCGCTCTCCGCGGCGCCCGCCGAGCCGCTGCAACCGGTCAGCACAGCCGCCGGCACCACCCCGAGCACGGTGAGGACCCCACGCCGGGACCACCTCTCCGACGCATTCCCGGACCGGTTGGATATGTGCGACACGCCCACGGCAGGCCTTCCTCCATATGTCGCGCACACCCCCTGGCCGTACGCGACGAGATCACCAGTGCCGTTGCATCCTGCGTCACTTCCATGGGTTGAATCTTTGAATCCCAGGGCCCCAACCTGAGATTCCTGTGAAGAGAGCCTGAAAGAAGGCCTGAAACCACGGTTGTCGGACGCTCCGCGAGTGTGAACAGAGTATGAAGGCGCCGGCCGGTGCCCTGAGTATCCGGTGAGATCCCCGTCCCGCCATGGCTTCCCCACCTACCCGGTCGGAATAGTGAGGAAGGAGCTGAAGGCGGAGTTCCGCTTCGGCGGCTCCGCGGCAGACCACGCCGGAGGCATTCGTGACCCAAGTCCGCAAGCGGCCCACCACGGCGATCGTCGGAGCGGGCGCGGCAGGCACCCTGACCGCCGTCCAGCTGTGCGAGAGCGCCACGCGCCGCCGGACCCCCCTCGACCTGGTGCTGGTCGACCCGGCCCCGGAGGCCGGCCGCGGCACCGCCTACGCCACACCCGACCCACGCCACCGCCTCAACGTCCCCGCGAGCGGCATGAGTTGCTACCCCGACGACCCCGGCCACTTCACCCGCTGGCTCTGCCGGCACGGCGAACCCACCGTCGGCGGCGCCGACTTCGCCACCCGCTACCGGTACGGCGCCTACCTCGCCGACACCCTCGCCCAGGCCGTCGTCCGCTCCCACGGCACGGTCTCCGTACGCCGCCTGCGGACCCGCGCCGAGAGCTGTACCGGCACCCCCGAAGGCCCGGTGGAACTCCACCTCGCCGACGGGGGACTCCTCACCGCCGACAGCGCCGTCCTCGCCACCGGACCCGCCGCCCCCACGGCCGCCTGGGCCCCGCCCGAGCTGCGCACCTCGCCCCGCTTCGTCGACTCGCCCTGGAATCCCGGTGCGTTGGACGCCGTACGCGAGGACACCGCCGACATCCTCCTCGTCGGCACCGGCCTCACCGCCGTGGACCTCGCCCTCACCCTCGCCCGCCCCGAACGCACCGTGCACGCCGCCTCCCGCAGCGGACTCCTGCCGCAGCCGCACGCGTTGGGGCCGGCCGGCCCGATGGAGGCGCCCAGGTGGCCGCGCGACCTGACCCTGAGCGGACTGCGCCGGACCGTCTACCGGCACGTCAGCCGCTCCGTGCGCACCCACGGCGACTGGCGGCCCGCCCTCGACAGCCTCCGCCCGCACACCGCACGCCTCTGGCACAGCCTCACCCCCGAAGAACGCGGGGAGTTCCTCGCCCACGAGGGCGCGATCTGGAACACCCACCGCCACCGCATGGCACCCACCACCGCCGAGTCGGTCACCCGGGCCCGCACCGCACGACGCCTCCAGGTGCACACCGGCAGCATCACCGACGCGGCGCAGGACGACGGGCAGTTGGCGGTAACACTCTCCAACGGCCGCACGCTGCACGTCGGTTGGGTGATCGACTGCACCGGACCGGGACAGCGGCTCGAAGACCCCCTGTGGCGCGGCCTGTTCGACACGGGAAGGGCGGTACCGGGGCCGCTCGGCATGGGAGTCGCCACCCGCGACGGACGGCTCCTCGACGCCCAAGGCCGTTGCGCACGACCCCTGTTCACCCTCGGCGCCCCACGGCGCGGCGAACTGTGGGAGACCACCGCGATCCCCGAGATCCGCGTCCAGGCCGCCGCCCTGGCCCGGCAGCTGCTCGCACCACCAC